>NZ_CBFFRJ010000011.1:0-62639 GCF_965644225.1 Phytobacter sp. V91
ATTCGCGCGACTGACTTAAAGGTCAAACCTTTCGGAGTCCCCCGGCAAAGCCGGGGGTTTACCGGACTTAATTAATATCCTTATGATGTCAAATTCTGAGCAGACAGCATAGGAATTGTAAATTGTTTGTACTAGCATAACCCGAATTCATCTTTCATTCGTCCGGACTCGGTTCCCGACGGTTCAGGAGTCGGCGGACTAAGCGGTAATGAAGAAACAACACCAGCGAGTTTTGATTACCACTCCATACCCTCTGCTACGTCTCATCAGCCTGGGGCTGCTGTCGTTCATCTTTACCTTATTCTCCCTTGAGCTGACTCGATTCGGAACTGTCCTCGCGCCGCTGTGGTTCCCGACCGCCCTGATGATGGTGGCTTTCTATCGTCATGCAGGACGAATGTGGCCAGGTATTGCCGCCGTATGCTCGGCAGGCAGCCTGATTGCCTGGGGATTTTTGTTCTCCTTTGCCAGCATCAACCTGTGGTATACCCTGATTAATATTGTTGAGGCAGTAACAGGCGCGATACTGCTGCGCAAACTGCTTCCCTGGTATAACCCGCTGCAAAACCTCAATGACTGGGTCAAACTGGCCATAGGGAGTGCGTTAATTCCGCCTCTGCTGGGAGGCGTACTGGTCTGTCTGCTAGTTGGATCAGATAATATTGTGCGCACTTTCCTGGTCTGGGTGCTCTCTGAATCCATCGGTGCGCTGGCGCTGGTCCCAATCGGTCTGCTGTTTAAACCGCACTACCTGTTGCGCCATCGTAAACCGCAGCTGTTATTTGAAACGCTGGTGACGCTGGCGATTACCTTAGCGCTGAGCTGGCTGGCGATGATCTACCTGCCGTGGCCATTTACCGCGGTGATTGTTTTGCTGATGTGGAGCGCTATTCGCCTGCCGCGAATGGAAGCCTTTCTGATTTTCCTGGTGACGGTCATGATGGTATCGCTGGTTATGGCGACAAACCCGTCGGTTAGCGCCATCCCGAAAACCGGCGCCATGCTCAACGCTCCCTGGCTCCCCTTCTTAATGATTTTGCTGCCCGCCAATATCATGACGATGGTGATGTATGCATTTCGTTCTGAGCGCAAACACATCACTGAAAGCGAAGAGCGCTTTCGCAATGCAATGGAATATTCCGCTATCGGTATGGCGCTGGTCGGTACCGAGGGCCAGTGGTTACAGGCCAATAAAGCGCTGTGTAATTTCCTCGGTTACAGCCAGGATGAGCTGCGCTTAATGACCTTCCAGCAGCTCACCTGGCCGGAAGATTTGCACAAAGATCTCGATCAGCTGGAGCAACTGGTTCGCGGCGAGATCAACAGTTACTCCATGGAAAAACGCTATTACACCCGTAATGGCGACCTGGTATGGGCCTTGCTCGCCGTTTCGGTGGTCCGTCATGCCGACGGCACTCCACGCTATTTTATTGCCCAGGTGGAGGACATTAACGACCTCAAACAGACTGAATGGGTCAATAAACGCCTGATGGAACGCATCACCCTGGCAAACGAAGCCGGCGGTATTGGCATCTGGGAGTGGGAACTGGAGCCGGATATCATCAGTTGGGACAAACGCATGTTCGAACTGTACGAAGTCCCCTCGCACATTAAGCCCACCTGGCAGATGTGGTATGACCGCATTCTGCCGGAAGACCGGGCAGAAACAGAGCGTATCATCCGTGATTCCCTGGTCTCACGGATTGCGTTTAAGCTGGAATTTCGTATTAACGTCCAGGACGGCGTGCGCCATATTCGCACCCTGGCCAACCGAGTGTTAAATCGCTATGGGGAAGTTGAGCGCCTGCTCGGCGTCAACATGGACATGACCGAAGTGAAACAGCTGAACGAAGCGCTGTTTCAGGAAAAAGAGCGTCTGCATATTACCCTCGACTCCATCGGGGAAGCGGTACTCTGTACCGACGTCAATATGAACGTCAGTTTTATGAACCCGGTGGCGGAGAAAATGAGCGGCTGGTCGCAGGAGCAGGCCATTGGACAGGCCCTGCTGACGGTGCTGCGCATTACCTTCGGTGATAACGGCCCGGCGATGGAAAACATCCATAGCGGCGATATGTCGCGCTCTGCCATCGAGCAGGATGTGGTCCTGCACTGCCGCACTGGCGGCAGCTACGATATCCATTACAGCATTACCCCGCTGAGCACCCTTGACGGGCAGAATATCGGTTCAGTACTGGTCATTCAGGATGTGACCGAATCGCGGAAAATGCTGCGTCAGCTAAGCTACAGCGCCTCGCACGATGCCCTGACGCATCTGGCCAACCGGGTGAGTTTCGAAACCCATCTCAAGCGCCTGCTGCAAACCGTGCAGGAGCTGCACCAGCGCCATGCCCTGATCTTTATTGACCTTGATCGCTTTAAAGCGGTGAACGATACCGCCGGGCATGCTGCCGGGGACTCGCTGCTAAGGGAAATATCATCCCTGATGCTAAGTATGCTGCGCTCCACCGACATTCTCGCCCGTCTGGGCGGTGACGAATTCGGTCTGTTACTGCCGGACTGTAACGTCGAAAGCGCGCGCTATATTTCCGGACGCATTATCCAGGCCATCAACGATCATCACTTTATGTGGGAAGGCCGTTTGCACCGCATAGGCGCCAGCGCCGGGATCACGATTATAGATGAGACCAACCACCAGGGATCGGAAGTCATGTCCCAGGCGGATATCGCCTGTTATGCCTCCAAGAACAACGGTCGTGGCATGGTCACCGTGTACGAGCCGCAGCAGGGTACGATGCACCATGAACGCAGCATGATGTCGCAGGAAGAGCAGCGGCACATGATTCAAGACAACCACCTGCTGATGATTGCCCGTGGCGTCGCCTCTCCACGCGTACCCGAGGCCTGCAATTTCTGGTTGCTCAACCTGCGTCTGTGGACCAGCGAAGGGGAGGTCATGGAAGAAAACGCGTTTCGTGCCAGCCTCAATGAGCCTGAGCTTATCCGCGCCCTCGATCATCGCGTGTTCCATGAATTCTTCCGGAATCATGCCACCGCGGTCGCTGGTAAAGGACTGGGCATTGCGCTCCCCCTTTCCTCCGCAGGGCTTGCCAGTACGTCGCTGGTGGCTGAAATCCTCGATTTACTTGAACATGGCCCGCTGCCGGGTCGCCTGTTGCATCTTATTATCCAGTCTGACGCGTTGCAGCGCGAAGGCAAAACCATCAGCGATAACCTGAAAAAACTGCGCCATGCCGGCTGCCGCATCATTCTGAGCCATGTCGGTCACGACCTGGATCTCTTTAACCAGCTGACGCCTCACACCGCTGACTATATTTTGCTGGCGCCTGAGCTGGTCACCAATGTCCATGGCAGTCTGATGGATGAAATGATGGTGACCATTATTCAGGGCCATGCCCAGCGTCTGGGGCTTAAGAGTATTGCCGGGCCAACCAACCAGCCATTGATGATGGATACCCTGTCAGGTATTGGCATCGATTTAATCTACGGCGACACCATCTCCCAGCCGCAGCCGCTGGATATGATGCTGAGCACCAGCTATTTCGCCATCAACTAAACGACGTTGCTCTTCAGACGTCATCAGCGGGCTGCCAGCCTTCGGTATACCAGATATGCAGCAATGCATAGGAACGCCAGGGCTGCCAGCGCTCAGCATAGCGCCGGGTCTGCGCGGGGGTCATCCCGGCAAAACGCTGCTTAATCAGATAATCGTCCGGCAGGAAAACATCCTTCGCCTGCCAGCCGCGCAGGGCAAAGTAATTTGCCGTCCAGCGACCAATCCCCGCAAAGGTCATTAATGTCTTCACCCCTGCCGCAATGTCCGCTGGTAATGTGAGCGGAAAACGCCCGTCCAGAACCGAACGCGCAACAAGAATCAGTGATTCAGCCCGTTTAAGCGGCATGCCCAGCGCTTTTAGCGCCATGGGGTCAGCCTGTGCCAGCTGTTCAGGTTGCGGGAACAGTACAAACTGCGCATCCAGCCGTTCGCCGCAGAGTTCCGCCACCCGCGAGGTCAGTTTCGCCGCCATCGCCACGCTCACCAGCTGGCCTAATATCGCCCGGACGGCCTGCTCAAAAGGCGACATACAGCCAGGCAAGCGCAGACCAGGGCGAGCAGCCCCCAAATCGCCCAGCGCCTGACTCAAAACCTGCGGGTTACAGTTCAGATCAAACAGACCACTCAACAGGCGTAAGCAATCGTCAGCCACCGGTTGCAGCCCCTCGCTCAGCGTGACGTTCAGCGTACCCGTGGCTTCCATGGGTTCGGCGCGCAGTATGCCCCGGTGTTCGCCGAGGGCAAACGAGCGGGTATAGCTGGTATCAGTAATGATCTCGACGCCGTCTACCGCACGCGCGCGTAAAAAACCCAGCATCCAGGGCCAGTCATAGGGCGGCTGCCAGCGCAGTGTGTACATATTAACTCCTGTTGTTTTCGCCCCTCAGCATATCGTGGTTTGTGTATTTCCGCTTTGCTTTGATATTCCGGTTGTTCTGTCTGGCGCATTCCGTTAAAGTCGCCCCCCTTCTTCACTGGCATGGGGATTACACGTGTTTGTAGGCTTTGATTATGGTACCGCCAACTGTTCAGTCGCGGTGATGCAGGACGGTAAACCGTCGCTGCTGAAAATGGAAAATAACAGCACTTTGCTGCCATCAATGCTCTGCGCGCCGACGCGCGAAGCGGTCAGTGAATGGCTCTATCGCCACCACGAAGTCCCGGCGACGGGCGCTGAAACCCAGGCTCTGCTGCGCCGGGCGGTCAGTTTTAATCGCGAAGAAGATATCGATGTTCAGGCCAGCAGCATCCAGTTCGGGCTGAACTCACTGCGTCAGTACGTCGAAGATCCTCAGGAGGTCTACTTCGTTAAATCGCCCAAGTCGTTCCTCGGCGCCAGCGGCCTGAAACCCCAGCAAATTGCCCTTTTTGAAGACCTGGTGTGCGCCATGATGCTGCATATCCGTAAGCAGGCAGAGTCACAGTTGCCGGACGTGATTGATCAGGCGGTTATTGGTCGCCCGATTAACTTCCAGGGCCTCGGCGGCAATGATGCTAACGCTCAGGCGCAAGGGATCCTTGAACGTGCGGCCAGACGCGCCGGTTTTCGTGACGTAGTCTTTCAGTATGAGCCGGTTGCCGCAGGTCTCGATTTTGAAGCCACCCTCTCAGAAGAAAAACGCGTGCTGGTGGTGGATATCGGCGGCGGGACTACCGACTGCTCGCTCCTGCTGATGGGGCCAAAATGGCATGACAGGCAGGATCGCGAAAGCAGCCTGCTCGGACACAGTGGTTGCCGCGTGGGCGGTAACGATCTTGATATCGCTCTGGCTTTTAAAAACCTGATGCCGCTGCTGGGCATGGGCGGGCAGACGGAAAAAGGGATTGCCCTGCCGGTGCTGCCATGGTGGAACGCGATCGCCATTAACGACGTGCCCGCGCAGACTGATTTTTACAGTACCGCCAATGGCCGCCAGCTTAACGATATGCTGCGCGACGCCCGCGATGCAGACAAAGTGGCCTTGCTGCTGAAGGTCTGGAAACAGCGTCTTGGCTACCGTCTGGTACGCAGTGCCGAAGAGAGCAAAATCGCCCTCTCCGACCAGTTGCAGACCCAGGCGCAACTGCCGTTTATCAGTGAATCTCTGACAACCGCCATCGATCAGCAAGGCCTCGAAACGGCGCTGGATCAACCGCTGCGCCGTATTCTTGAGCAAGTGCAGCTGGCGCTGGAGAACAGCGAAACAACGCCGGAAGTGATTTACCTTACCGGGGGCAGCGCGCGTTCACCGATCATTAAAAAAGCGCTGGCTCAGGCATTACCGGGCATTCCGATTGCCGGTGGCGATGATTTCGGCTCGGTCACCGCAGGTCTGGCACGCTGGGCGCAGGTAGTATTTCGTTAACAGTTGTAACCTCACTGGCAGAAGAATTTGCGTTAAGTGACATTTAAGGCGATTAATTTTGAAGAAAATATTACTGCGACCCGCGCTCAATGGCGGGATACCGACAATTGACTTCGCCTGTTTTTCGACCTATGTTGAGGGACAAGGGTAAGGGAGGATTTCTCCCCCCTCTGGCGTCTTAGTAAGCCGGTAAGCTAATAACTAAGAGTATCACCAGTATGATGACTAACTTCATCATAACCCTTTCCTTCTACAAAGCCCCATCGTCAGGTGGGGCTTTCCTGTGTTTAACCCCTTGCTAAACGCCCCGACGTTAACACTTCTGATGGTTTTGCCGATGGTCAGTGATTTGCTTTACGAGCCGCCTCGTGAAACCATTTAAACGCCAGACGTTTCCCGACAGTACTTCATATTCTCTCCATTTTTCTGACGCCTGCGCTCACTAAACTAGTATTATTCAGGCAATTGTTTCAGGACGAGATACGAAGAACGATGAAAGGCAGAAAGAGTTCCCGCCTGGTGATAGCGGTAGCAGCAGTCGTAATTGTGGGTATTGCCGCTGTCTGGTACGGATTTCGCCAGAAGACTGACACCACCACATCCACTCATGGACAAAATCAACGCCCAGGCCCCGGCGGCCCGGGTGGCGGTCGTCATGGTATGCGCGGCGCATTGCCCCCCGTGCAGGCAGCAACGGCCACCCAGGAATCGGTTCCTCGCTATCTTTCCGGGTTGGGCACGGTGACGGCCGCCAATACCGTCACCGTCCGTAGCCGCGTCGATGGTCAATTGCTGGCGATTCATTTCAAAGAGGGTCAGCAGGTGAAAGCCGGTGACCTGCTGGCTGAGATTGACCCCAGCCAGTTTAAAGTGACCCTCGCCCAGGCGCAGGGACAACTGGCGAAAGACAAAGCGACGCTGGCCAATGCCCGACGCGATCTGGGCCGTTATCAGCAACTGGTTAAAACCAATCTCGTCTCGCGCCAGGAAATGGATGCCCAGCAGGCGCTGGTCAATGAGACGGAAGGCACAATCAAAGCTGATGAAGCCTCGGTCGCCAGCGCTCAACTCCAGCTGGACTGGAGCCGCATCACCGCCCCTGTTGACGGTCGGGTTGGCTTAAAACAGGTGGATGTGGGTAATCAAATCTCCAGCGGCGACACCACCGGCATTGTCGTGCTGACGCAAACGCATCCGATTGACCTCGTCTTCACCCTGCCGGAAAGCGACATCGCCACCGTGGTGCAGGCACAAAAATCCGGGCAACCGCTGAATGTCGAGGCCTGGGATCGCACCAACAAGCAGAAGCTCAGCACCGGCACATTGTTGAGCCTCGATAACCAGATTGATGCCACCACCAGCACCATCAAGCTTAAAGCGCGGTTTGAAAACCAGGACGACGGTCTGTTCCCGAACCAGTTCGTCAATGCGCGTATGCTGGTCTCCACCCAGCAGGACGCCGTGGTTATCCCTTCTGCTGCGCTGCAAATGGGCAATGAAGGCAACTTCGTCTGGGTGCTGAATGAGAAAAGTCAGGTCAGCAAACATAAGGTGACAACGGGGATCCAGGACAGCCAGAAAGTGGTGATTGCAGCCGGACTCTCCGCCGGTGACCGGGTGATTACAGACGGGATCGATCGTCTGACCGATGGCGCGAAAGTGGAAGTGGTGGACGCGAAAAGCGCAGACCAGATGCCAGCCAAACGTGAACATCCGGCAAAAGGAGCGCAGTCCTGATGCAGTTGCTACCGCCAGGCAGGACCGGCGGGCCATCGCGCCTGTTTATCATGCGTCCGGTCGCCACCACGTTAATGATGGTGGCGATTTTACTTGCCGGGATCATCGGCTACCGCTTCCTGCCGGTATCGGCCCTGCCGGAAGTGGACTATCCGACCATTCAGGTGGTAACACTCCATCCCGGCGCCAGCCCGGATGTCGTGACATCGGCGATCACCGCTCCCCTTGAGCGTCAGTTTGGCCAGATGTCAGGCCTGAAGCAGATGTCTTCCCAAAGCTCCGGCGGCGCATCGGTGGTCACGCTGCAATTCCAGTTGACCCTGCCGCTGGATGTTGCCGAGCAGGAGGTCCAGGCGGCGATCAATGCCGCCAACAGCCTGTTGCCCACCGATCTGCCTAACCCACCGGTTTACAGCAAAGTGAACCCGGCGGATCCGCCTATTATGACCCTCGCCGTCACCTCCACCGCCATGCCGATGACCCAGGTGGAAGATATGGTGGAAACCCGTGTGGCGCAAAAAATCTCCCAGGTGTCAGGGGTCGGTCTGGTGACCCTCGCCGGTGGGCAACGCCCGGCGGTGCGCGTCAAACTCAATGCGCAGGCGATTGCCGCCCTTGGGCTGACCAGCGAAACCATTCGTACTGCCATCAGCAGCGCTAACGTGAACTCTGCCAAAGGCAGCCTTGACGGCCCGACCCGGGCAGTAACGCTCTCAGCCAATGATCAAATGCAGTCGGTCGATGAGTATCGCCAGTTGATTGTGGCCTATCAGAACGGCGCGCCCATCCGTCTGGGGGATGTCGCCACCATTGAGCAAGGCGCTGAAAACAGCTGGCTGGGTGCCTGGGCCAATCAGCAGCAGGCGATTGTGATGAACGTCCAGCGCCAGCCTGGCGCCAATATCATCGACACCGCCGACAGCATCCGTAATATGTTGCCCCAGTTGACCGAGAGCCTGCCAAAATCCGTTGAGGTGAAGGTCCTGTCCGACCGCACCACCAATATTCGCGCTTCCGTCACCGATACCCAGTATGAACTGATGCTGGCTATCGCGCTGGTGGTGATGATCATCTATCTGTTCTTGCGTAATATCCCGGCGACCATCATTCCTGGCGTCGCGGTACCGCTGTCGCTGGTGGGCACCTTCGCGGTGATGGTGTTTCTTGATTTCTCGGTCAATAACCTGACCCTGATGGCGCTGACCATTGCCACCGGTTTTGTGGTGGATGATGCGATTGTGGTTATCGAAAACATCTCCCGTTACATCGAAAAAGGCGAAAAACCCCTCGCTGCGGCGCTGAAAGGGGCCGGGGAAATCGGTTTTACCATTATCTCCCTGACGTTCTCGCTGATTGCCGTGCTGATCCCGCTGCTGTTTATGGGCGATATCGTCGGTCGCCTGTTCCGGGAGTTTGCCGTCACCCTGGCGGTAGCGATTTTGATTTCGGCAGTCGTCTCCCTGACGCTCACGCCAATGATGTGCGCGCGGATGCTCAGCGCCGAGTTCCTGCGTAAGCAGAACCGATTCTCACGCGCCTCTGAACGGTTTATTGAACGGGTGATTGCCGCCTATGGCCGCCTGCTCGCCAGAGTGCTCAATCATCCGTGGCTGACGCTGAGCGTCGCCATCGGTACGCTCCTGCTGTCAGTCATGCTGTGGGTGTTTATTCCCAAAGGCTTCTTCCCGGTGCAGGACAACGGCATCATTCAGGGCACCTTGCAGGCTCCGCAATCGGCCTCGTTTGCCAGCATGGCCCAGCGCCAGCAACAGATAGCCGGCATTATTATGCAGGACCCTGCGGTGCAGAGTCTGACCACCTTTGTCGGTGTGGACGGCACCAATCCGGCGCTGAACAGCGCGCGCCTGCAAATCAATCTCAAGCCCCTTGCCCAGCGTGACGATCGGGTACAGGCCATCGTTGAACGTTTGCAACAGGCGGCCGGGAAAGTCCCAGGCGCGGCGCTCTATTTACAGCCGACTCAGGATCTGACCATTGATACCACCGTCAGCCGCACCCAGTACCAGTTCACGTTGCAGGCCACCTCACTTGATGCTCTCAGCACCTGGGTGCCGCAGTTAATGACGGAGCTCCAGACCCTGCCGCAGCTCTCCGACGTCAGCAGCGACTGGCAGGACAAAGGGCTGACAGCGTACGTGAAGGTTGACCGGGACAGCGCCAGCCGTCTTGGGATCAGCATGTCTGATGTCGACAACGCGCTGTACAACGCATTTGGCCAGCGCCTGATCTCGACCATTTATACCCAGGCGAATCAGTATCGGGTGGTACTGGAGCACGACACCACCAACGCCGCAGGCCTTGACGCATTGAACACCATTCGCCTGACCAGCAGCGACGGCGGCATTGTGCCGTTAAGCGCGATTGCAAGCGTTGAACAGCGCTTCTCGCCGCTGTCGATTAACCACCTGGATCAGTTCCCCTCCACCACCATCTCTTTTAACGTGGCCAGTGGCTACTCCCTCGGTGAAGCGGTGCAGTCCATTCTCGACAGTGAGAAAAACCTCAATCTGCCGACCGATATCACCACCCAGTTCCAGGGGAGCACCCTCGCCTTCCAGGCGGCGCTGGGGAGCACCTTCTGGCTGATCGTGGCCGCCGTGGTGGCGATGTATATCGTGCTCGGCGTGCTGTATGAGAGCTTTATTCACCCGATAACCATTCTGTCCACCCTGCCTACCGCAGGCGTGGGGGCCTTAATGGCGTTACTGCTGGCGGGCAGTGAACTGGATGTTATTGCCATTATCGGCATCATTTTGCTAATCGGGATCGTCAAGAAAAACGCCATCATGATGATCGACTTTGCTCTTGCCGCCGAGCGCGAAGAGGGAATGTCGCCGCGTGATGCCATTTATCAGGCCTGTCTGCTGCGTTTTCGCCCGATTCTGATGACCACCCTCGCCGCCCTGTTAGGCGCGCTGCCGTTAATGCTCAGCACCGGGGTGGGCGCCGAGTTGCGTCGTCCGTTGGGTATAGGGATGGTTGGCGGCTTACTGGTAAGCCAGGTGTTGACCCTGTTTACCACGCCGGTTATCTACCTGCTCTTCGATCGCCTTGGGCTGTACATCCGCAGCCGTTTTCCAAAGCGTGAAGAGGAGGCGTAAGTGAAGTTTTTCGCTCTCTTCATTTACCGCCCGGTGGCAACGATCCTGATCTCCATTGCCATCACCCTCTGCGGTATCCTGGGCTTCCGCTTGCTGCCGGTCGCCCCGCTGCCGCAGGTGGACTTCCCGGTGATTATGATCAGCGCCTCGCTGCCAGGGGCATCGCCGGAAACGATGGCATCATCCGTTGCCACCCCGCTGGAGCGCTCGCTGGGGCGTATTGCCGCGGTCAACGAAATGACCTCCACCAGCTCTCTGGGCAGCACCCGGATTATTCTTGAGTTCAGTTTTGACCGGGACATCAATGGTGCCGCCCGTGACGTGCAGGCCGCACTGAATGCCGCCCAAAGCCTGTTGCCCAGCGGCATGCCAAGCCGACCAACCTATCGCAAGGCCAACCCGTCAGATTCGCCGATAATGATCCTGACGCTCACCTCAGACACCTATTCTCAGGGGCAACTGTACGATTTTGCCTCAACCCAACTGGCGCAGACCATCGCCCAGATTGATGGCGTGGGTGATGTGAGTATTGGCGGGAGTTCACTGCCTGCCGTTCGCGTAGGGCTGAACCCGCAGGCCCTGTTTAACCAGGGCGTTTCGCTCGATGCGGTGCGCACCGCCATCAGCAATGCCAACGTCCGGCGTCCGCAGGGAGCCGTTGAAGATGATGCCCATCGCTGGCAGGTGCAGACCAACGACGAACTGAAAACCGCCGCTGAATATCAGCCGCTGATAGTCCACTATAAGAACGGTGCCGCGGTGCGCCTGAGCGATGTCGCAAGCGTGACCGACTCAGTCCAGGATGTACGTAACGCCGGGATGACCAATGCCAGACCGGCGATTTTGCTGATGATCCGCAAACTGCCGGAAGCCAACATTATTCAGACTGTGGACAGCATTCGCGCCCGCCTGCCCGAGCTGCAAAAGAGCATTCCTGCCGCCATAGATTTGCAAATTGCTCAGGATCGCTCCCCGACCATACGCGCCTCTCTGGAAGAGGTAGAGCAGACGCTGATTATCTCCGTCGCGCTGGTGATTCTGGTGGTGTTCCTGTTTTTACGCTCCGGGCGCGCAACCCTCATCCCGGCGGTGGCCGTCCCGGTTTCGCTGATCGGTACGTTCGCCGCCATGTACCTGTGTGGCTTCAGCCTTAATAATCTGTCGCTGATGGCGCTGACCATCGCCACCGGCTTTGTGGTCGATGACGCCATTGTGGTGCTGGAGAACATTTCCCGCCATCTGGAAGCAGGCATGAAGCCCCTGCAGGCGGCGCTGCAAGGCACGCGCGAAGTCGGTTTCACGGTGCTGTCCATGAGCCTGTCGCTGGTGGCCGTCTTCCTGCCATTGCTGCTGATGGCCGGTCTGCCGGGGCGTCTGCTGCGGGAGTTTGCGGTCACCCTCTCGGTGGCTATTGGCATTTCGCTGGTCATTTCGTTAACCCTGACCCCGATGATGTGCGGCTGGATGCTCAAGCGGCAAAAAGCCCATCAACCAACGCGCAACAGAGGTATTGGACGGCTGCTGGTCGGCTTACAGCAATCCTATGCACGGTCGCTAAAATGGGCGCTGAAACACGCCCGACTGGTGGGACTGGTGCTGATTGCCACTATTGCGCTCAACGTCTGGATGTACATCACCATCCCCAAAACCTTTTTCCCGGAGCAGGATACCGGGGTGCTGATGGGCGGAATTCAGGCCGACCAGAGCATTTCATTCCAGGCGATGCGGGTGAAACTGCAAGATTTTATGAAGATTATCCGCGACGATCCGGCGGTGGATAACGTCACCGGCTTTACCGGCGGTTCACGGGTTAACAGCGGCATGATGTTTATCACCCTCAAACCACGGGATGTGCGCCATGAAACCGCCCAGCAGATTATTGACCGCCTGCGCGGCAAGCTGGCAAAAGAGCCGGGGGCCAACCTGTTCTTAATGGCGGTGCAGGATATTCGCGTCGGCGGCAGACAAGCCAACGCCAGCTACCAGTTTGCGCTGCTGTCAGACTCCCTTAGCGATCTGCGCGAATGGGAGCCGAAAATCCGTAAAGCGCTGGCTTCCCTGCCGGAGCTGGCGGACGTCAACTCCGACAGCCAGGACAATGGCGCAGAAATGAACCTGGTTTACGATCGTGAGACGATGTCGCGGCTGGGGATCAGCGTGCAGGACGCAAACAGTTTACTGAATAACGCCTTTGGCCAACGGCAGATTTCCACCATCTATCAGCCGCTTAATCAGTACAAAGTGGTGATGGAAGTGGATCCACGCTACACCCAGGACATCAGCGCGCTGGACAAGATGTTTGTCATTAACAGCGACGACAAACCCATTCCGCTCTCCGGGTTCGCCCACTGGCTACCGGCTAACGCGCCGCTGTCGGTTAACCATCAGGGGTTGTCTGCGGCATCGACCATCGCCTTTAACCTGCCCACCGGGGTATCGCTCTCCGAGGTCAGTGACGCCATTAACCGTACCATGACCCAGCTTGGCGTCCCGTCGTCGGTCCGCGGCAGCTTTGCCGGTACCGCACAGGTGTTCCAGGAGACCATGAACTCGCAGGTCATCCTGATTCTGGCGGCCATCGCGACGGTCTACATCGTGCTGGGGATCCTCTACGAAAGCTATGTTCACCCGCTGACCATTCTCTCCACACTGCCCTCGGCCGGTGTGGGCGCGTTGCTGGCGCTGGAGATTTTTGGCGCGCCATTTAGTCTGATTGCGCTGATTGGCATTATGCTACTGATAGGCATCGTCAAGAAGAACGCCATAATGATGGTGGATTTCGCCATCGACGCCCAGCGCAAAGGCAATCTGCCCGCAGAAGAAGCCATCTTCCAGGCCTGCCTGTTGCGATTCAGACCGATAATGATGACCACCCTGGCCGCACTGTTTGGCGCGTTGCCGTTGGTGATTTCCGGCGGTGACGGTTCTGAACTGCGCCAGCCGCTTGGTATAACCATCGTCGGTGGACTGGTGATGAGTCAGTTACTGACGCTCTACACCACGCCGGTGGTATATCTGTTCTTCGATCGTCTGCGCAGTCGATTTGCGCGTAACAGCAGAGAGCCTTTAACAGAGTGACAGAACTCCCTGACAAAGTGCGCTGGCAATTGTGGATCGTTGCTTTCGGCTTCTTTATGCAGTCGCTGGACACCACTATCGTCAACACCGCCCTGCCCTCAATGGCAAGGAGCCTCGGCGAAAGCCCATTGCATATGCATATGGTGGTCGTCTCTTACGTGTTGACTGTCGCCGTCATGCTCCCCGCCAGCGGCTGGCTGGCGGACAGAGTGGGCGTGCGCAATATCTTCTTCACCGCGATAGTGCTTTTTACCCTGGGTTCACTGTTTTGCGCCCGGGCGAATACCCTTGATGAACTGATCATGGCGCGCGTGCTGCAGGGCGTTGGCGGCGCCATGATGGTGCCGGTTGGCCGCCTGACGGTGATGAAAATCGTCCCGCGCGCGCAGTATATGGCGGCCATGACCTTCGTGACCCTGCCAGGCCAGGTCGGGCCGCTGCTGGGTCCGGCGCTGGGCGGCATTCTGGTGGAATACGCCTCCTGGCACTGGATTTTCCTGATAAACCTCCCCGTCGGTATCGTCGGCGCTATCACCACGCTGTGGCTGATGCCGAACTACAAGCTGCAAACCCGACGTTTCGATATCCCCGGATTCGTGCTTCTGGCCGTGGGCATGGCAACCCTGACGCTGGCCCTCGATGGACACAAAGGCCTGGGTATTTCGCCCCTGATGTTAAGCGCGCTGGTGGGGATCGGCGTACTGGCGCTTGTCGGTTATCTCCTGCATGCGAAGGGGAACAGCGGCGCGCTGTTTAATCTGCACCTGTTCCGGACATCCTCCTTTTCGCTGGGCCTGTTCGGCAGTTTTGCCGGACGCATTGGCAGCGGTATGCTGCCCTTTATGACGCCGGTGTTCCTGCAAATTGGCATGGGCTTTTCCCCCTTCCACGCCGGGCTGATGATGATACCCATGGTGCTGGGCAGCATGGGCATGAAACGGATTGTGGTGCAGGTGGTCAACCGTTTCGGCTACCGGCGGGCGCTGGTCGGCTCCACGCTAGGCCTGGCGCTGATTTGCCTGTTGTTTATGGCAACAGCGCTGATGGGCTGGTTATATTTACTGCCGCTGGTGCTTTTCTGCCAGGGGATGATCAACGCCATGCGCTTTTCCTCCATGAACACCCTGACGCTAAAAGATCTGCCCGATGAACTGGCAAGCAGCGGCAACAGCTTATTGTCGATGATCATGCAACTGTCGATGAGTATCGGCGTGACCGTCGCCGGGCTGTTGCTGGGAATGTTCGGCCAGTCACATTTAGCCGCAGACAGCGGTGTTGCCCACCATGTCTTTATTTACGCTTACCTCTGCATGGCCGTGATTATCGCGCTGCCTGCCTTTATTTTTGCCCGGGTGCCAAATGATGACAGCCAGAATGTAGTCATCTCCCGGCGCAACAGGAGCCACTCATGAAACTATGGCGTCCAGGTATCACCGCCAAACTCTTTCTCGCGATCTTCGCCACCTGCATCGTGCTACTGGTCACCATGCACTGGGCGGTGCGGATCAGCTTTGAACGCGGGTTTATCGACTACATCAAACGCGGCAATGAGCAGCGCCTGCAATTGCTGAGTGATGCGCTGAGCGAGCAGTATGCCCAACAGGGAAGCTGGCGTTTTTTACGTAATAACGACCGCTTTATTTTCCAGATCCTGCGCTCGTTCGATCGTGAAAATGAACGCAACGAACAGGATGACGACCGTGAACCGCCGCCGGGTCCGCCAGGTCCACCGCCGGAGCCGGGCAACGGCATGCCGCCCCATGGCTGGCGCACCCAGTTCTGGGTGACCGACGCCGCTGGCGATGTGCTGGTTGGCCCACGGGGCCCGGTTCCTCCGGACGGTACCCGCCGGGCCGTGACGGTGAACGGCGTCGATGTCGGCTGGATCATTGCCTCCCCGGTTGAACGCCTGACGCGTAATACCGATATTAATTTTGATCGGCAGCAGCGTCGTACCAGCTGGCTGATCGTTGCCCTTGCCACCCTGCTGGCGGCGCTGGCAACCTTTCCGCTGGCCCGCGGCCTGCTGGCCCCGGTCAAACGTCTGGTTGAAGGCACGCATAAGCTGGCCGCGGGCGATTTCTCTACCCGCGTAAGCACCCGCAGCGCGGATGAACTGGGTAAACTGGCACAGGACTTTAACCAGCTCGCCAGTACCCTTGAGCGTAACCAGCAAATGCGCCGCGATTTTATGGCTGATATCTCCCATGAGCTGCGCACGCCGCTGGCGGTACTGCGCGGCGAGCTGGAGGCCATCCAGGACGGCGTACGCCAGTTTACCCCGGAATCGGTCGCCTCTTTACAGGCGGAAGTCGGTACACTGACCAAGCTTGTCAACGACCTGCACCAGCTGTCGATGTCAGATGAGGGGGCGCTGGCCTACCAGAAATCTCCGGTGGAGGTGGTGTCACTGCTGGAGGTGGCTGCTGGCGCATTCCGCGAGCGCTTTGCCGCGCGCCAGCTGACGATAAGCGTGGCGTTGCCAGAACAGGCGGTGGTTTTTGGCGATCCGGATCGCCTGATGCAGTTATTTAATAACTTACTGGAAAACAGCCTGCGCTACACCGACAGCGGCGGCAGCCTGCATATTTCCGGACATATTGCGGGAGACAACCTGGCGCTGGATTTTGCCGACAGCGCGCCCGGCGTCACCGAACTCCAGCTAAGCCGACTCTTCGAACGCTTCTATCGTACCGAAGGGTCACGCAACCGTGCCAGCGGCGGCTCAGGATTAGGCCTGGCAATTTGTATGAATATAGTCAGCGCCCACGGCGGTAACGTCAGTGCGGCACATTCGCCATTTGGTGGGGTTAGCATTACAGTAAAACTGCCGCTGGAAAGAGAGATAGCGAGAAGCGTATGAACGAATTACCGATTGATGAAAACACGCCACGCATTCTGATTGTGGAAGATGAACCTAAACTCGGGCAGCTGTTAATTGATTATCTGCGGGCGGCAAGCTATGCGCCGACGCTTATCAATCATGGCGATCAGGTGCTCTCTTATGTGCGCCAGACGCCACCGGATATGATCCTGCTGGATCTGATGTTACCCGGTACTGACGGGTTGACCCTGTGCCGGGAGATCCGCCGTTTCTCCAATCTGCCTGTCATTATGGTGACCGCCAAAATCGAAGAGATTGACCGCCTGCTGGGACTGGAAATCGGGGCTGACGACTATATCTGTAAACCCTACAGCCCACGTGAAGTGGTGGCGCGGGTGAAAACCATTTTGCGCCGCTGTAAGCCCCAGCGTGTGCTTCAGGCTCTGGACGATGAAAGCCCGCTGATTGTCGATGAGAACCGCTTCCAGGCTACCTGGCACAATCAGCCTCTGGACCTGACGCCCGCGGAGTTTCGCCTGCTGAAAACCCTCTCCTGCGAACCAGGGAAAGTTTTTTCCCGCGAACAACTACTCAACAACCTGTACGACGATTACCGGGTCGTGACCGATCGTACTATCGACAGCCATATTAAAAATCTGCGGCGCAAATTAGAAACCCTGGATGAAGAACAGTCGTTTATCCGCGCTGTCTATGGCGTCGGCTATCGTTGGGAAGCGGATGCCTGCCGTCTGGCATAATCTGACGCGAGGCTGCAGGGATTTTGTTGGCCGGGTGCGTTATCACCCGGCTGACATCAACAGATAACACACGGACTCCAGTGAAAAATAATACTTTTCTGTCGCGATGGCTGAGCCGGAAGGCGAAACCCGTACCCGACGCCGAAACGCTCACCCACCGGCAAATTCTCACCCTGCTGGACAGCCCCTGGCAGCCTGAACTGAGGCCCGGACCGGATGGAAAATACTCTGTTGAGACCCTGTGTCTGCTAACCCGCCACCATAATGGCTATGTGCGGGAAAAAGCCCTGCACGCGCTGACTGGCGCTGAGGATATCTCTGCGCTGGACGCTTTGCTTGTCGCCGTGAATGACTGGGTCAAACCCGTCCATCATTTGGCCGCTGCGACGGTTATCGCGTGGCTGATGCCCGCCAGCACACCGGCGTTTATTGCCCACTTGCCGCAGATCCGCAAGCTGCTTACCTGCAAGCGTTATGACCACCATGCTTTTGTCAGCCAGATTTTGCGCTATCTGGTGGATGAGGATTTACCCGGCCTGCAACGGGCATTGCACTCTTTGGAACGTTCGCTTCGGGACGCGGCGCTACGTACCCTTATTGAGCAGGATCGGCTCGATGACGAAAACGCCCTGCTCAACGTGCTCGCAAACCGGGACAGTAACCTGCGGGCCATCGCCGTCGAATACTGGTTAGCGAAAAACCGACTGCTTTCGCCGGGGTTAATCCTGCGTCTGCTCCAGGATCCCTGGGCACGCATTCGCCGGGCGGTTCTTCTGTACCTCGATGAGCACGGGCAACGTCCCCCCGTAGAGCTGTACCAGCCACTGCTGCTGGATAAAAATACGCTTATTCAACAACGCACCCGCCGGATGCTGGAAAAGGTAGTGGATGCCAGCGCATTCTGGCAGCAGGTTGTCTGTTCGGATGATTACACCCCGACCCAGCGTCGGAGTGCGCTATACGGACTAAAAGAGATACGCCACCCAGGTCTGCTCGCTCTGGCGCAGTGGGGATACACACTTCAGGCGCCCGCTATCCGCAATGCGGCGCTGCATATTCTGCTGGAGCTGGAAGGCGACGGCGCCAGAGAACGGGTGACAGAGACCCTCGCGCATCCCTCGCTGGCCCTTGCCCTGGCAGCGTTACGTCTTTTAAAACACACAACGCTGAAGCTGACTTCTGCGGATATTCAGCAACTGCTGGACACCCCCGCCACCGCGTCGCACCGTTTTATTTACTGGCGTCTGCTGCATCAGTTGAACAAGTGGGACTGGCTTATTCTGCTGTTGCGCAACCATGCCTTACTTGCAGAAAGCGAACGTGATGAACAGCTACAGCTGTGGATAAGCCGCTTTAACCAGGCGGGTATTGCGCCCTCGGCTCGCCAGCGCGAGAGCCTGACGCTGCTGCTGCCACAGGTACCGGCGTTTCATCAGCGACTCAGAGGATATTTGCCCTGAAGCGGCTCAGCAAGAAGAGTCAATAAACGGTGGTTTACTCCCCCGGCACGCAGCGCTACAATTCCCGCCCTAAATTTAAGGGATCTCCCCTGCCGCCTCACCTGGTGAGGTGGATCTGACCTGTCATCAGAACGAGAACATCATGTTTAAACCGGAACTCCTCTCCCCGGCGGGAACGCTGAAAAATATGCGTTACGCTTTCGCTTATGGCGCGGACGCCGTTTACGCGGGCCAGCCACGTTATTCACTGCGAGTGCGCAATAACGAATTCAACCACGAGAACTTGCAGAAGGGCATCAATGAAGCCCATACACTTGGCAAGAAATTCTATGTGGTTGTTAACATCGCGCCGCACAATGCCAAGCTGAAAACGTTTATTCGCGATTTACAGCCGGTGGTAGATATGGGGCCGGATGCGCTGATCATGTCTGATCCTGGTCTTATCATGCTGGTACGCGAAAACTTCCCGCAAATGGACATTCATCTTTCGGTACAGGCAAACGCCGTAAACTGGGCAACGGTGAAGTTCTGGAAACAGATGGGTCTGACCCGGGTTATCCTCTCACGCGAACTGTCGCTGGATGAAATCGCCGAAATCCGCACTCAGGTGCCGGATATGGAGATCGAGATTTTTGTCCACGGCGCCCTGTGCATGGCCTATTCCGGCCGCTGCCTGCTTTCCGGCTATATCAACAAACGCGATCCTAACCAGGGAACCTGCACCAACGCCTGCCGTTGGGAATACAAGGTGCAGGAAGGTAAGCAGGACGATGTGGGTAACATCGTGCATGTTCACGAGCCTATCCCGGTGCAAACCATTGAACCCACCCTGGGCATCGGCGCGCCAACCGACAAAGTCTTTATGCTTGAAGAGGCCCAGCGTCCGGGCGAGTACATGACCGCATTCGAAGATGAGTATGGTACCTACATCATGAATTCGAAAGATCTACGCGCCATTGCCCACGTTGAGCGTCTGACTCAAATGGGCGTGCACTCGCTGAAAATCGAAGGCCGCACCAAATCCTTCTATTACTGCGCCCGTACCGCTCAGGTCTACCGTAAAGCTATCGACGATGCCGCCGCCGGAAAACCCTTTGACCCGGCGCTACTCGAAACCCTGGAAGGGCTGGCTCACCGTGGTTATACCGAGGGGTTCCTGCGTCGTCACACCCACGATGACTACCAGAACTACGAATACGGCTACTCTGTTTCCGAGCGCCAGCAGTTCGTCGGGGAATTTACCGGTGAGCGTAAAGGCGAACTGGCCGCGGTGAGAGTGAAAAACAAATTCACCCAGGGCGACAGCCTCGAACTGATGACCCCGCAGGGCAATATCAATTTCACCCTTGAGCATATGGAAAACGGGAAAGGTGAAGCCGTTGGCGTGGCGCCGGGCGATGGTCATACCGTCTGGTTCCCGGTTCCGCATGATCTACAGCTGGAATATGCGTTATTAATGCGCAACTTTACTGGACAGACCTCGCGCGATCCGCACGCTAAGTAATTAACTGCCGTTATTTTTTACCAGCAGAAGAATCTTAGAATCGGATCACATACCGCTGCGTTCAATATGGGTATTATCCTTTTCGCTGAAAAACATAACCCATAAATGCTAGCTGTACCAGGAACCACCTCCTTAGCCTGCGTAATCTCCCTTACGCAGGCTGATTTTTTATTTCCCCTCTTTTTTCATCCATCAGGCACACTTCCCTCTCCTGAGATACACTTTCCTTAGGTTGCACTGATAAGGCAGGCAGGATGAGTAATATTCCAGGTAGTTTCTTGATCCTCAACGGGAAAAGCGCAGGTGATGACGAGCTACGTCAGGCCATTATGTTGTTGCGCAGTGAAGGTATGGATATTCAGGTCCGTGTGACCTGGGAGAAGGGTGATGCCGTGCGCTATGTCGCCGAGGCCGTGCAGGCCGGTGTGGATACGGTGATTGCCGCAGGCGGCGACGGCACCATTAATGAAGTTGCCACCGCGCTGGTCCGCAGCCATGGCGGGAACATCCCCGCACTGGGCATTTTGCCACTGGGCACCGCCAATGACTTTGCCACCAGCGCCGGGATCCCCGAAAAGCTGAGTAACGCCCTGCAACTGGCCATTGTCGGCAAAGCCGTGCCCATTGATATCGTCGAGGTTAATAACCAGACCTGCTTTATCAATATGGCGACGGGCGGTTTTGGTACCCGCATCACCAGCGAAACGCCGGAAAAACTGAAGGCCGCGTTGGGGGGCGTCTCCTATCTTCTGCACGGACTGATGCGTATGGACACCATCAAAGCAGACAGCTGTGAAATCCGGGGCGAGAGTTTTCACTGGCAGGGCGATGCGCTGGTCATTGGTATTGGTAACGGACGTCAGGCGGGCGGCGGTCAACAACTCTGCCCGCAGGCGCTGATCAACGACGGACAACTGGAACTGCGCATCTTCACCGGGGATGAACTCCTGCCCGCGCTGTTCACCACCCTCACCCAGCCGGATAACAATCCGCATATTATTGACGGTCAATCAGCCTGGTTTGAAATCAGCGCCCCCCATGACATCACCTTTAATCTTGATGGCGAGCCGCTGAAAGGGCAGAAATTTAATATTCAGATCCTGCCTGATGCGCTGAAATGCCGCCTGCCCCCGGACTGCCCGCTGCTACGCTAATGCGGCCCCTCGACAAATGCCGCGCCGCAGGCGGTCGGTTGTTATCCATCATCTGCCGGGTGACTTAATCCTCCCCGGCAGCCAGAGCGGGTCCACCTTCTTTGCAAGGTAACTGCGCAATATCCGTCTCATCTTTATGCCCCTTAAGCCTTAAGCCTCGCGAGAAGAGGCCAGAAAGCCAGATGGCGCCGACTAAGCCTGATTTTTACAGGTTTTCAGCACTATCAGCTGGCTCGATTCATGTAAACAAAAGTGTGAAGATGTTCATAATCTCACCGCAAAGGTATTTCAAAGGTATTATTGAGTGATACCATTCGAGCGTACCTTACCTGTCATGAAGGATTTAAAGATGAAAACAACAGCCAAGCTGTCGTTCATGATGTTTGTTGAGTGGTTTATCTGGGGAGCCTGGTTTGTCCCACTGTGGTTATGGCTGAGCAAAAGCGGCTTTAGCGCAGGGGAAATCGGCTGGTCTTACGCCTGTACCGCCATCGCGGCGATTCTGTCGCCTATCCTGGTGGGTTCGCTGACAGACCGTTTTTTCCCGGCACAAAAAGTGCTCGCCGTCTTAATGTTTGCCGGTGCGGTTCTGATGTACTTCGCCGCTCAGCAGACGACCTTTGCCGGTTTCTTTCCGTTACTGCTGGCCTACTCTCTGACCTATATGCCTACCATCGCCCTCACCAATAGCATTGCTTTTGCGAACGTGCCGGATGTCGAACGTGATTTCCCGCGCATCCGCGTGATGGGAACCATAGGCTGGATTGCATCCGGTCTGGCCTGCGGTTTCCTGCCGCAAATGCTCGGTTATAACGATATTTCGCCAACCAACGTGCCTTTGCTGATCACCGCAGGCAGTTCAGCGGTACTCGGCATCTTTGCTCTCTTGTTACCGGACACACCGCCGAAAAGTACCGGCAGGATGGATATCAAAGTCATGCTTGGGCTGGATGCACTAATCCTGCTGCGTGACAAAAACTTCCTCGTTTTCTTCTTCTGTTCTTTCCTGTTTGCGATGCCGCTGGCCTTTTACTACATCTTCGCCAACGGTTATCTCACTGAAGTCGGGATGAAAAATGCCACCGGCTGGATGACCCTTGGGCAGTTCTCTGAAATCTTCTTTATGCTGGCCTTACCCTTTTTCACTAAGCGCTTTGGTATTAAAAAGGTATTATTACTTGGTCTTATCACGGCGGCGATCCGTTACGGTTTCTTTGTCTACGGTGGAGCGGAGCAATATTTCACTTACGCCCTGCTGTTCCTCGGCATTTTGCTTCATGGAGTGAGCTACGACTTCTACTACGTAACGGCTTACATCTATGTCGACAAGAAAGCTCCTGTACATATGCGCACTGCCGCACAGGGACTTATCACGCTGTGTTGCCAGGGATTTGGCAGCCTGCTTGGTTACCGCCTGGGCGCCGTCATGATGGAAAAAATGTTTGCCTTAAAAGAACCGGTTAATGGTTTGACGTTCAACTGGGCAGGTATGTGGACTTTCGGGGCAGTGATGATCGCCGTGATTGCCGTGTTTTTTATAATTTTCTTTCGCGAGTCGGATAAAGAAATCACTGCGATTAAGGTCGACGAACGCGATATTGCGCTGACACAAGGGGAAGTAAAATGAAAGCAGAACGTATTCTCGGTGCTCTTTACGGGCAGGCATTAGGGGATGCGATGGGCATGCCGTCAGAACTGTGGCCAAGAACACGCGTCAAAGCGCATTTTGGCTGGATTGACCGCTTTCAGTCTGGCCCAAAAGAGAACAATGCGGCCTGCTATTTTGACCGCGCGGAATTTACCGATGATACCTCAATGGCGCTCTGTCTGGCCGATGCACTTTTAGCGCGCAACGGTCAGATCGATCCGGATCTAATTGGTCGTAACATTCTTGAATGGGCGTTGCAGTTTGACGCCTTCAACAAAAACGTCCTCGGCCCGACCTCAAAAATCGCCCTGAATGCCATCCGGGACGGAAAACCGGTCGCCGAACTTGAAAACAACGGCGTCACCAATGGAGCAGCGATGCGCGCCTCGCCGCTGGGCTGCCTGCTACCGGCGAGAAATCTGGATGCCTTTATCGATGATGTCGCGCTGGCATCCAGCCCTACGCATAAATCGGATCTGGCGATTGCGGGCGCGGTGGTAGTAGCCTGGGCAATCTCCCGGGCTATTGACGGCGACAAATGGGCCAATATTGTGGAGTCTCTCCCCGCCATTGCCCTTTACGCCCAGCAAAAACGCATCACCACCTTTAGCGCCTCCCTCTCGGCACGTATCGAAATGGCGTTGAAAATTGTGCGTGAGGCCAACGGTGTGGAATCCGCCAGCGAGCAGCTCTATCAGATCGTGGGAGCGGGAACCAGCACGCTCGAATCAGTCGCCTGCGCGGTTGCCATGGTTGAACTGGCGCAAACGGATCCAAACCGCTGTGCGATCCTTTGCGCCAACCTCGGCGGCGACACCGATACCATCGGCGCAATGGCCACGGCAATCTGCGGCGCTCTTAACGGCGTCGACGCGATTGACGCCGGGCTGAAAGCAGAACTGGATGCGGTCAACCAACTCGATTTCATGCGCTATGCTACAGCGCTGGCAGGTTATCGTGAACAGCGGGAGGGATTATGAGCAGCGCGCGCTTGCATGAACTGTTGCCGACATTAGCGACCCACTGCCCCGTTACCCTGGTGGGAGCAGCGGTCATCGACGTGATTGCTGATGCCTATGCCCTGCCCTGGCGCGGCTGCGATATTGAGCTTAAACAGCAAGGGGTTAACGTGGGCGGATGTGCCCTGAATATTGCTGTCGCACTCAAACGCCTGGGCATTGAAGCCAGCAATGCCCTTCCGCTCGGTCAGGGCGTCTGGGCCGATATAATCCGCACTCGCATGGCAAAAGAAGGCCTGCACAGCCTTATTGAAAACGCCGATGGCGATAACGGCTGGTGTCTGGCGCTGGTAGAGCCGGATGGCGAACGCACCTTCATGTCCTTCAGTGGCGTAGAAAATCAATGGAATGCCGACTGGCTGGCGCAGTTAAGCGTGCCGCGCGGGAGCTATATCTACTTTTCTGGCTACCAGCTCGCCTCACCCTGCGCAGAACAACTGGTCAGCTGGCTGGAAGGACTGGAGGAGGTCACCCCCTTCGTCGATTTTGGTCCGCGAATTGGCGACATCCCCCCCGCATTGATGACAAGGATCATGGCCTGCCGCCCGCTGGTGTCACTTAATCGCCAGGAAGCCGAAATCGCCGCAGAACGCTTTGAATTTAATCCGGACGTGGAAGCCTTCGGCGCGCAATGGGTTGACCATTTTGCCTCGCCGCTGGTGGTACGCCATGATAAAGACGGCGCGTGGTTTTTTAGCGCGTCAGCCTCAGGGCAGGTGAATGTCTTCTCCACCCATGTGGTGGATACGATCGGTGCAGGAGATAGCCACGCGGGCGGAATGCTGGCAGGACTGGCGTCGGGCTGGTCGCTGGCGGACGCCGTGCTGTTAGGTAATGCGGTGGCCTCCTGGGTGGTAGGACATCGCGGGGGCGATTGTGCCCCCACAATTGAGGCGCTACTCCTCGCACACAAAGACGTATAGGTCGCTTCGGCAATAACTGATGCTGTACTCAATGGGTCGCTGCTGTTGATCGAGGGCAATCTGCTTGATCACCAGCACCGGCACCGAACTGTCCATCCGGATGTGCGACTGAAACTCAGCATCCGGCATGCGGGCACTGACGCGGGAGCGGGTCCGCTGCGGGAAGATGTTCTGGCTACGGAAATAGTCATACAGCGAAATACCAATCGCATCAGCGTCATGAATCAGATGGGCGGGCACCCAGGACTCTTCAATTGAGACAGCATCTTCGTCAACATAGCGAATCCGCTTAAGCAGAAAGACATCGCTGTCAGCGGCAATCGCCAGCTGCTGAGCCACCTCCTGCGGACACTTCACCACCCTCTTGTTAACCCACAACGTATCGGGCTTTTTACCGCGTAGTACGACCTGCTGAGAAAATCCCCGCGCCTCTTTTAACGAGTACTCGAAGATATTGTTGATCTGCGTCCCGTAGCCTCTTGCGCGGGTCACAACGCCCTCTTCCTCAAGCGCCTGCATCGCTTTACGCACCGTAATGCGTGAGACACCGGTCAGCTGACTCAGGTCACGCTCGCCGGGCAAAATGTTGCCATGTTCAAGACCGCCACTGCGCACGGCATTTTTCACCGTTTCGGCAAACTTGATATACAGCGGCGTATTATCTGCCGCTGCGATCCGCTCATTAAGTTGCGCTATAAGCCGGGTATGCGCTTGTTCCATTAGTCTTTTCCTGGCCGGGAGTCAGCGGCCAGTATACTACCATTACCACCACTGATGAAAATGGTGTACCGGGCCAATGCCCTGGCCGACCTCAAGGCTGTCTGCCTGAACGAGCGCCGCGCCAAGCCAGCTTTTTGCCTCCTCAACGGTCGTGTTCCAGTTTTGATGCCGCGGACGCAGTGCCGCCAGGGCTGCCGACAGAGTACAACCGGTACCGTGGGTATTTTTGGTCACGACACGCGGGGCGGTGAAACGGGTCGCGCCCTCACGGGTAAAGAGCCAGTCGGGACTTTCGTTATCATCCAGGTGACCGCCTTTGATAAGCACCGCTTCGCAACCCAGCGCCAGCAGCGCCTGGCCCTGTTCGCGCATCTCGCGCTCATTGCGGGCATGGGGAGCATCCAGCAGTGCGGCGGCTTCCGGCAGGTTTGGGGTTATCAGCGATACCTGCGGCAACAGATGTTCACGCAGCGCCGCCACCGCAGAAGGAGATAACAGCGGGTCACCGCTTTTTGCCAGCATCACGGTATCCAGCACCACATTTTGTACCTGATAACGGCGCAGCCGCTCCGCGACCGCCTCCACGATATCGGTCTGTGCCAGCATGCCGATTTTGGTGGTATCAATACGCACGTCGCTGAAGACGGAATCGAGCTGGGCGGCAACAAAGTCCGGCTCAATCCGATACACCGACTGGACGCCACGGGTGTTTTGCGCCACCAGGGCAGTGATAACCGAGCAGCCATAAGCGCCAAGTGCGGAAAAGGTTTTAAGATCCGCCTGGATCCCCGCCCCGCCGCTGGGGTCCGTGCCGGCAATAGTAAGCGCATTGATACGATTCATACCTGCTCCTCCCCGCCGAGGGTGTACAGGGCATCAAGGAACTCTGGCACAAAGCTGCCCGGTCCCCGGCAACTGGTCATCGCCAGACTTCCCGCCTGGGCCATAAACGCACAGCCGGCGGCGACGTTATAAAGCCTGTCGCCGGGTAGAGCGCAACAGGCCGCCACCACCGCTGAGAGCGCACAGCCTGTCCCCACCACTCTGGTCATTAACGGGTCGCCACCGGTCACCATCAGCGTACGCTGGCCGTCGGTGATGTAATCCACCTCGCCGCTAACCGCCACGATGGCCCCACTTTGCTGCGACAGCGACGCCGCCGCCGGGAGTGCGGCACTGGCGCTATCGGTGGTGTCCACACCTCGTCCACCCGCACTGGTTCCTGCAAGGGCCATAATTTCCGAGGCGTTGCCCCGTATCGCCGCAGGCTGCAGACGAAGCAGATCCCGGCAGAACTGTGTGCGGAAGGTGAGCGCCCCAACGGCGACGGGATCCAAGGTCCAGGGCGTACCGGCGTCATGCGCGCTATGTACTGCCGCCGTCATTGCCAGCGCGCGTTCACGGGTCAGTGTGCCGACGTTAATCAGCAGGGCATCCGCAAAGGTGGAGAATTGCTGCGCTTCCTCAGCGTCAATAACCATTGCCGGCGAGGCTCCGAGCGCCAGCAGCACATTGGCGGTGAAGGTCTGCACCACATCATTGGTCATACAGTGAACAAGCGGGGAACGGCGGCGAAACTGGTGAAGGACTGGCGCGACGTGCGCGCGATGAAGCAGGTCAGGTTGCATAAATTTGCTCCTGCCAGGCTGCGAAGAAGGGATGCCTAGCAGGCATCTGACTTCCCTACGCTGGCATTATCCAGATCAGGTAATACGGGTATTTCTCAGCCTTCACGAAGAAGGGCACCCCGAGTCAAATAAAATCAATAATTTGCGACAGGCATATTGTCATCGCAGTGCAAAATAGTAATGCCGGCAGGCTATCTTGTAAACGGTTAAAACAGTGGGCCAGGGGTTATCAGCAGCCGTTCGAACACTATTTTGTTATCTCATCCGATCAGTGCTTAACAAAACACGCAATTGTCATTAATATGTGCGCAACATTTTCTAACATTGGTTATTTCTCGTCAGCAAAGTCATCGTGAAAAGACACTTTTCTGTTACTTATTGCAAGACAAAGGCAAATGATAATCTTTCTGTAGTGTTTTAAAAATGAGACTTCTATCAAATATCTTGCCTTAGTCTTCCGGGGTGGATATTATTTGTGTCTATTATAGATACAAGATTTTCGACAATTACATGAATGTGAGCCTGGCGTCTGTTTCTCGCGAATTAACCCGACAAGGGCAATTAATCGCAGATCAGAACGGATCCCGGGTACAGGCACTGAATATGACTAACGAATCATTAGCTTTTTGTTTATTAGGATTTACCAAAGAAGAGGCGCTGCCCGCGCTCTATGAATGTGGCTTTTCGCTAAGAGACGCCCCGACAAGCGACGAAAAGGGAGAGAATATTGAAGCCTTTGTCAGAGGTGAAGAAGGCGTGGTGATTTACTACACCCGTCGGGTCATTTCAGAGGTGTATTTCTTTCTGACCGGCGAGTGGTATTCCTTTAATGATGTAACATATCACTGAGTTCAAATACGTTTTCGCGTGCCCGTCCAACAAGCATCATCACATTGTTAACGCTGTAAATCCTGAACGCTTCGCATCTGAAACTGCCCCGGCGTCACGCCAAAACGAGACCGAAAAACCTCAATATAAGCACTGATGTTGCTGTAACCGCTCCGTGCGGCTATTTCACTGACCGGCAACCCTGCCAGCACCCATTGTAATGAGGCGACAACCTTCGCCTGCTGTCGCCACTGGCTAAAACTCAGGCCGGTTTGCTGGCGGAACAATCGACTGAGGGTACGAACACTGACCCCCCAGCGCTGCCCGAGCGCCGTCTGATCCAGCAAACAGTCGGGATGCGCCAGCAGTTCATCAGCAATGTTGCGCGCCCGGCGATCCACGGGCAACGGCATCTGGAGTGGCAGCGGCGGCATAGACGCCATTTCAGCACTCAGCACCCTGAGCAGACTCTGCTGGTATTCGGCTGGGAAAGTGGACTGCGGGCGGGAGCACAGACGTTCGAGCAATGACTGAGTGAAGAGACTGGCGCTGTAAATAGCAGGCCGGGAGGGAAAAAGAGCAGCAGACTCGCTGCCTGGATAAACACTTTTTCCCTGAAGCCTGGCGGGAACATGCGCCCGATGGTGGCAGCCGCCAGGAAACCAGCCCAGCGTGCCGGGCATGACTGTCCACTGAACCTCCGTCATTTCCACCAGCAACACGCCACGCGTGAGCCAGTAAAGCTGGCCCGTCTGATGCTGGTGCCAGGGCGTTTGATGCCCCCGCTCATAGGTAAAGGATTCAATGTGCATCTTACTGGCGGATTATCCGTAAATATTGTCCATCTACGGATAATATACCCTCCGCGCAGTGCCGTAAGCTTGCTTCTCACAAAACACTTTTGATGGAGCTATGATGAAACAGCAGAGCCAGCAGGTTATTAATGCCTTACAGGACATTGTCGCCGACCCCCAACACGATGAAACCCGGATTGCCCGCTACTTCACCCCCGATTATCAGCAGTGCGCTGACGGTAACCTTCTGGATTACCGTGGATTCGTCAAACATATGGCGCTGCTAAAATCACTGACTAAAAGTATAACGGTAACCATACTGGCCATTGCCGAAGAGGCGAATACCGTCTTCACCCATCACCATGTCTACGTAATAAAACACGATGGGCAACAAAGCGAAATCGAAGTAATGGCCCGTTTTACCCTTTGCGCACAACGCATCGCTCGCTGCGACGAGCTGACACGACTTATCCGTGGCGCAAAAGAGGACCATGATTTGGGCAGCCGCAACTAACCAACCCTACAGAGGTTGCGTCACGCTACAGAGTAGAAAGCGTCCTTAACACTTTCTTTGCTACTGATAAGAGAAGGTCAAACTGGCCAGCGCATTGGCAGAACCTGGCGTAATTTCGCCGGTTCGGATATAGCGCACCTGGAAAGGCAATGTTAGCGATTCCGCCGAAGAGGTGGTGGCGGTGATATAGAACTGGTTGATGGTTCCACTAAGTGAACTGTCCGGCCCCAAGGATAACGGTCCGCTTCCGGCATAGAAAAACTGGACGCCAACGCCGCTGGCGGTGGAAGTCGGTGTCAGAGAAACAATATCGCTGGTATTACTCTGGTCCGTCTGATCGGTTAATACTGCGTTTAGTGAAATATTGGCATCACACTGCAAATTGACATAGAACGTTTCCAGTGGTGAGGTGCTATTAACACTGGCCAGAGTATGCATATCCACCGTACCCAGATTAATATCCATCACCGGCATACTGATAGTACAACCGGTGGCGATCACCTCTATGGTCGTGGGGTTGATGATTACGCTGGCCGTTGCTGTTGCCGTTGGTGCGTCATCGCTGCCAGTCATAGCATGCAGTGTGGCGATATTGAGCAGGGGCGTAGTATAGGTACCCGCTTGCATAGGCACGCCGGTTTTGACGAAGGTCACCTTCGCTGACCATCCCAGACTGTTAGCAATGCCGGAGCCACTGGCCGGAAAGGTCTGGGTGAGCTGTGTCTGCAACGGAAGCCAGGTGCTGGCGCCAGTATCTTTTAATCCCAGAATATAGCCAATGCCCGGCACTCCGCTTTCAAAAACATAGTAAGTTACGCCATCCATTACCACCGTTTGCCCGCTCGGCACCGCTGCGCTGCTGGGTTCCATCGTTCCTTTACTACAGGCGGCAAGTAACCAACCGCACCAGAACACCTCATTAACTGTTTCTGTGGTACTCCAGTTGGTGCCGATAAGGTTGCCACCAGTCACCGAATCTGCCGGGCCGGAATAAGCGATCGGGGCAGGCGACAGCACAATATCAGCTTTCCACTCAAGCGCCAGAGCAGGCCTGACCGACACTGTAGCCACACATAACAGCAGAAAAAGGATGCAGGATTTCATCGCGCTTTTACCTTATGAATAGTCGCTAAAAATACTGAGCCAGACGATGGTTATATATATTCAACGGTGTAGGTTGCCAGGGCATTCACGTCACCCGAGGTAACCGGTGTCGAAGTGGCAACTAAGCGCGCATAGAACAGAATATCGACGTTTTCCTGACCAGCAGCGCCAAAGGCCGAAGAGGCCCTGTTCAGTGGGATCGACTGGCTTTCGCTATCCAGAATTTCCACCGCCACGCCGGTAGCGCCACCATCGTCAATTTTCAGAAACTGAGGAGAACTGGAGTCTTCCACTCCACTGAAGGTAATTTTTGCCCCTTCAAACGTTGGGCCACAGTTTTCCAGACGAATAATAAACGGCGTTTTTGCCGGGCTGGCCTCGCCCACCATAAGAAACTGACGATTGCCAACATTCCCCAGCGAAACGCTGATATTCTGTGAGGCCATGGCAACCGTGCAGGTGTTTCCACTGATAAACCCCGTCACGTTGAGCAGCACGTCATAACTGCTTGCCGTCGGCACCCGGCAACCGACAAAAGCCAATATCATTAACAAAACGGTTTTTGTCTTGCTTACTCGCATCTCAGCTCCTGATTATAGAGATTGATATCAGGGTTATAGCTCTCTTTTTGCAAACTGAACTGCGCCACGCAACGTTGATCCGGCCCGCTGCCCCAACTGGCAAGTAAAGTACCGCTCGACGGCAAACCTGAAATCCAGGTCATTCCACTTTCCCCCACGATACCACCAGCCGTTTTATTCCCGCTCAGGGTGACCGGGGTACCAAAGGGCAGTGCAACTCCGGCTCGCTTGAGCGTAAAGATGGCCTTGTAACCAATCTGCGTTTCAAGGGTCGCCCGAACCATCGCACCCTCCGACGGAACTTTGCTGACAATTGACGTTGGTAGTTCCACGTTCTCTCCCAGCGTTGTCACATCAAGGTTCACACGGTTTTCCCGGTAAGGCGAGGCATAAGGAATAACCGCATAGCCACGGGAATCAGTATAAATGCCGGTCTGGTTAGTGATTTTTACGTTGGCAGCGTTTGGTGCCTTAACCAGAATGTTGGTGTCGCCCAAAGACTGACTGAAGGTAATACCATCACGGTGCAATACCACACCGCCATTGACTCCGACATTGTAATAGCGGGAATTATTAGTGTAGCTGTAACCGGCGTTGTAGTTTCCCCTGCGACCCAGATATTGCGCAGACACATCGGCGCCGCGCTGGCTACTATTGCTGGAGCTCTCGCGGGCGTTGAACGCATAAGTAAAATTATCAAAACCAGGCACATAACCATTAACGCCCGCAACGTGCGAGGTGCCGCTTTCCCGGCTGTTAGTCATGCTATAGCGTACTCTCGATCCTGCTAACAGCTTGTCCAGCGGCATCGATAATGACAGGGAAAACACATTGTCATTGTACGTTGACCACATATTTCTGTTGTGCTGCCATGCAAGATTCCAGGCGATATTTTGCCAGCTGGCGCTGTACGAGAGCTGTAAATTGTTATTGGTTTTTGGAGTATCCCAATAGCGCTGTTGATTGTAGGAAATCGACATTGAGCCATAGCTACCCAGGCGTTGTGACAGCGTCAATTGGTTTTGCTCTTTGCGTGCATATCTCAGATTGTAATAGCTGCTGAAGTCATTCTGAATCTGACCGTTTTCATCCAGTGATATGTTGTTCTCCCCACCTTGCATATAGCGATAAGAGGTATCTGCAAGGGTATAAAAACCACGTGATGTATAACGTGAGGAGTAAAAATTAAGCGTAGTGCCTGACGTATTAAGCGTTTTGGCATAGCGGAAACGAATAGAATTACCGCTATAAGTTTTATCGTCGACAAGCGTGCTGTTGGCATAAATGGAATCCAGCGAATAGGCGCCAATTAAACCAAGGTTCTGACCAATGCCAGCGGCAAAAGAGCGGTAATTATCGGCGTACTGCACACCGCTATAAAAGGTAAGGCCATAGCGCCAGCCGTAAAAAAGGCTCCCCTGCAGGAAAAATGGCGAAGATTGATTGTATCCACCACGAAACTTACCCGCACTAAGCGAATATTTAGCCTGCCCTTCCCTGACCAGGTTCGGTACGCTGGCGAAAGGCACGATATAGCGCGTAATCTGGCCATCATTCTCTTCAATCGTCACCTCCAGATCCCCACCAGATGAAGTGGGATAGAGATCGTTGATAACAAAGGCCCCTGGGGTCACGCTGGTCTGATAAATGACGTTGCCATTTTGGCGCAAACGTACCGTCGCGTTAGTGCGCGCAATACCCCGCACCTCCGGTGCATAGCCGCGAAGGCTGTTCGGGAGCATATTTTCGCTGGAATCCAGTTGAACGCCCCGCACGCCGGCCGAGTCGAAAATCGCCGATGAACTCCAGGTTTCCCCGAGCGTTAACTGGGCCCGAAGCGGGACAATATCACGCTGCAGCGCGGAACTCACATGTGACCACTCTCCACCCTGACTGTTCGTCCAGCTCCAGGTAGAATGATCGCGAAAGCGCCATGAAGCAAGGTTGATCCCGCTGTTCAGTCCGATGAACGAATTGCTATTTTTGATGGTATTCTCACTACGGTATTCACCGCGAGAACCGGTCATACTGTAGCTAAGAAACGCGGCATTAATCCCGCTTTCCCAGAGAGAGGGGCTAATATAGCCACGCGGGCGGTTGAGCATCAGCATCTGCGGCAGAGTATATTTCAGCACCATTTTTCCGGCATCAAAATCTCTTTTAACACCATGCTCTTGATACAATTCCTCCAGCACCAGGCAATCTTTTTGCAGCGCAACTTTCGGAGCCTTAGTCAGGTCAATACCCAGGCTATCTAATTCTTCAGCACTAAAGCAGGGCAACAATTGCTGATTACCTTCTATTACCCCGATAACAAAATTTACATTCGAATTGCCAATATAGCTATCGTTAATAAAAATCGTCGTATTGTACTTTCCTGGAGGAATTTCCGCCCCTTTGTCTAACCACGACAAATCGGCCACATTGCCATTTTTTCCGGAAAGAAACATTGGATTAAACGCAAATGGCTCCTCCGCAAATCCAGGACCTGCAACGAAGAAAAGCATCAACGCTAATGTTTTTTTTGAAAAAAAGAATATGCGCCCATAGAATAATTACGGCCGTTAGTTGAGTAACGCATTATTATTTGATATTGACTACCATGGCTGATGTCCATGCGCCAAAATCATTAACGGTTTGATACTCAAAACTTCTGGCTGCTGAAAACGTTCCCGTCAGCGTGACATTACTCTTTGGTGATATCATCATTGGCGTGATTTTTTTGCCATCAACTTTCAATGATGAAAGGGTAATATAATAAGGAGTGGGATTATTCAGCGTAACTTTACCAGCCTGGAACGTGCCTGTAAGGCGTTTCCATGCATCTGCGGGTGAAACCGGCAGGTTGGCAGGACGATAAAAAACTTTAATCCGACTGGCTGCCGCCATCTGTAACGTATTTTTCTCAGCGGGTGCCGACTGGGGAATCGCTTTTACCGTCATCCAGTAAAGCGTTTCCCGATCCTGAGGCAGTCCCCGTCCAACGAACATAATACGCAGCGTGTTCTCTCCTTTCGGGCGTAACACCGAAAGCGGTGGTACCACAACAAAATCAGCCGTTTTCACATTGTTGGCATTATCCAGCCAGGACTGGATTAGAAACGGTGCCGTCTCATGGGTGTTACGAACGTCCAGCGAGACCTGCTTTCCCCCTGCCGGATAAACCAGCCGGGTAGCCCCCAGACCAACACCTCCTGCGTTTGCCATAAATGGCAAAAGCAGCGCCGTGACTACAATCAGCACACGTGAAACAGACATGATTTATTACCTCTAATTAGAGAAGGACGGGAACTGAATGCTCCCGGCCCTTCACATCAATCAGGAATAGGTTAGTGTATAAGTAGCGACTGCGTTGACATCACCAGCGCTGACACCGCCTAAAGGAGTATGGAATTTGGCGTTAAATTTCAGAGTATTGTTACCGCTGTTCAGGGTTGTTGCACTGCTGGGTTCTCCCAGATTTACCTGAGTTCCCTGGGAATCAAAAATACGGATTGCCAGGTTGTTCAGGCTTGTTGCAAGCGATGTCGGATCGGTAATATCGCCTTCCCCGCTAAAGGTAACTTTCACTTGATCATAGACCTCAGGGTCGCAGTCTGTTAGCTCGATGGTAAAGTCTTTACCAGTCGAAAGCGTGGTGCCTGCTTCGGCCAGGTTGAGTGAACCTACCTCCCCCATATCTATAGACTGGGTGGTAGAACTGCTTGAAAGGGCGCAAGCGGTGGTAATGACTTTGCCCGTAAAGGTGATCGTACCCCCATCAACAGTTGCATCAGCATAAGAAAGTGCGGGAAGCAGCGCTAAAGCACCACCGAAAAACGCCGCGACAGCTGATTTTTTATTGATACGCATAAGGTTTTCCTCCATGAGGTTATTATGATATTTCAATTAAAGCCGCACCAGACAGATATAATCAGTTTTGTCGGTGAACTTTTTAAAGCTATCCCTGTTTGCATGTCGTCAAAACAAGAATCGTTTATTTTAAGTTAGGCATATTACTATCATATATTTTCAGCAAGTATATTCGCTGACACTTCAATAAAAGTTAAACCAATTGATATGTGAAATGGTTTAGATGAAAGGCTAACTTGTCGGTATGATTACGTAGCATTAATAAGAATTCAATTCATTTCTTTTGGCTATACTACCAAATAAAGTTATATCTTTCGGGTATAATTCCCGACACCCTCAATTAATACATTGATATTAAAAGATATTTTTCAAATGAAATTTAATTTGCCCATTAAATCTCCTGCCATAATTCAGAATTTATTCCCCTCTACGAAAGTAGTAGCCATAAGAAATAAAAAAGAAGAAATTACCCTAATCAAATTCATCCAATAAATATCAACACAAAAAACATACACATTTTTAATTAATCAACTAATTGTTTCTTATGTGATTTTATTTTGATGAACACCCGTAATTATAAGTCACAGGCCAGGCATGCCCGACCGTATTGCCATGTGAGTACAGCAATGAGGATGATTATTTTATTACAGCATCCGGATAATGTAACCAATCGCCAGGATATTGCTAACATTCTGGCGACATTAACCCGCCCGCTTGCCGGGGGGATATACCTGTCATATTTCAGGTTGCATGTGCGTTAGCTATATTTGCTTACCCCAGCCACTTACTGCAGTCAGCTCCAGGATGATTTATGAGGGACATCCATGTCCCTCACCAGAGGCAGCCTCAGGCTGTTCAAAAACATCCGCGCATTTTGTCCTGCAACTCGAACTATTCAGGCTATATGCTCATGGGGATGTCTTCGTTTGCCGCCGCGATGCGGCCTGAATTATTCAGGGTATAAAATCCCCTCTGCGTGGCTACTTCATCATCTGATGCGCAATGGCCTGTAGCTGCTCGGCCAGAGCCTGCAGGTTGGTCTCTTTATCCTGCAATGGCCCGGTGGAGTGACGCACAATCAATCGTGCAGGCAGTACTGAGGAGGTGCGAGCTGTATCGCTATGGCCGCTGTCGAGCAGTCGGCGTACCGCCTCCTTGCCCTGTAAATCCAGATCCAGCGATACGGTCGTCAGTGCCGGATGGAAAAACGAACTCTCGTAGGTGTCATCATAGCCAATCACCGATTTCTCCCCAGGAATAGCGATGTGATGCTGGTGAAATGCGCTTAATGCCCCCAACGCCATCTGATCGTTCCCCACCAGTACGGCGGTAAAATTAGGGGTTTCACGCAGCATCTTCAGCGCCCCGGCATAACCACTTTGCGCATCCCAGTTACCGTGAAACACCATTGCCGGTTTCAGGCTGTAGCCGTTGAGGGTTTCAATCCAGCTTTTCAGACGCAGATTTGCAGAAACGGAGTGCTCTGGCCCTGCCAGCAAGGTGATTTCCCGATGCCCCAGGTCATAGAGATGCTTGACGCTGGCACGGGTGCCATCTGCCGGGTTAAACGAAACGTTAAACACCGAGCTGTATGGATCGACATCGAGAAACAGACAGACGATATCATCGTTATCGGTGGCGATTTTCTGCGCCCTGTCAGTCTCCAGGGGCACGTTAATGATCATCTTATCCACCAGTTGAGACTTCAGCTCATTGATAGCGGACTGGATATCATGATTGACGTTCTCATCGATCATCGAGATCAACACCTGATAGCCATCCAGGTTCGCATAACGTTTTACCGCCGCCGCCACCTGAGATGGCGCATGTAACGCCAGTGATGTGGTCACTAACCCGATAGTCTGACTTTGCTTACCCACCAGCTGCTGAGCGAGGCGGTTAGGCACATAGCGTAGTAACTCAATTGACTTCTCAACCTTGAGACGTGTGGCTTTAGATACATTGGCAGATTTATTGAGTACCCTGGACACGGTTTGATAGGAGACACCCGCATGGCGGGCAACGTCTTCTAAAGTCGCGCTTTTAGGCTTCATGGTCCGGTTCCTTATGTTGTTATGCACCAATTGTAACAGGGGCCATGTAAAAAAACGCTCACTCCGCCTCCTTCACCCTAAAAATCGATATTTAAGTATCACGCTCACATTACATGACATCGTGAACACATTCTCTTTTCGTAACAAAAAAGACTGATTTATTTGCAGTTAATCACACAATCGCAATCGTTAGTTTGCCTGTTTTTACATTTAGGCATTTTATGACATCGTTTATGTGAACGTAATACAAAACTATAAGAGGAATGATATGAACACTACGCTACGCACACTTACCATTGCGTTAGCCGCTGCGCTGACTTCACCGTCTTTACTGGCTGCTTCATCCGTCCCTATCGACTTCCATGGCTACCTGCGCTCAGGCGTCGGCGTCTCCGGAGATGGCGGGATGCAGGAGTGGCAAAAAAATAAACTGGGTCGTCTGGGTAACGAATCGGATACCTATGGTGAGCTGGAACTGGGTTCTGAAGTCTACAAAAAAGACGAAGTCAGTTTCTATCTCGATACGATGGTCAGCATGGTCTCAGATGGCTCTAACGACAGCGAGACGACCTTTGGCGATGACGCCGAATTTGGCCTGCGCCAGTTAAATCTGCAAATCAAAGGCCTGATCCCTGGCGACCCGAATGCGGTTATCTGGGGCGGTAAACGTTACTACCAGCGCCATGACCTGCACATCATTGACACCAAATACTGGAACATCTCAGGTTCTGGTGCGGGTATCGAAAACTTCAGCGTAGGACCGGGTGCGGTCTCTGTCGCCTGGATCCGTGGTGATGCCAACGATGTCGACTACCGCGTGGATGGCGACAACGATGTCAACATCAACTACATTGACCTGCGCTACGCAGGCTGGAAACCCTGGACAGGCGCATGGACCGAGTTTGGCGTCGATTACGCCATGCCTAACCCGACAGACAAGCAAAAAGAGTACGGCGGCCTGTACGAAGCGGATAACGGCGTGATGGTGACCGGCGAAATCAGCCAGGATATGCTCGGCGGCTACAACAAGCTGGTCCTCCAGTACGCTAACAAGGGCCTGGCGCAGAATATGGTCTCGCAGGGCGGCGGTTGGTACGACATGTGGCATAACGTCAATGACGCGACCGGCTACCGTGTGATCAACACTGGCCTTATCCCTATTACCGATAAGTTCTCCTTTAACCACGTGCTGACTTACGGTTCAGCCGACGACACCACCGATTACACCGACAAATCACGCATGGTCTCTCTGGTGGGCCGCGCTCAGTACCAGTTTACTGATTACGTGCGTCTGATTGGCGAAGTGGGTGGTTTCTACCAGAAAGATACCTACACCGATGGCTCGCATTACAAACAGGCCGGTGAGAAATATACCATTGCGCTGGGTCTGGCGGATGGTCGCGACTTTATGTCCCGTCCTGAACTGCGCGTATTTGCTTCTTATCTGAATGATTCAGAAAATGGCAAATCTTTTGATGATAATACCGCCAATAATACCTGGAACTTTGGTGTTCAGGTCGAAGCCTGGTGGTAAAGAAGAGATCTGAAGGGTTTATTTATCGCGTATTAACATCGTTATTTATCTCCGCAACCTGGCAGGTTATTAGCAGGTAGTAAAATTTATTGCCATTGCTTTTCTGAGTGACGATTTGGGATACCCTCGCAGGTATCCCTTTTTTTTATTTAACGACGGGCAGTAAAGTGTTCGTCGAGTAATTTCCTGAGGGTATCGGCCTGCTTACCAAAAATAGCATGAACCTGCTGCCCCAGAATAATCACTCCCAGCGCCCCTTCATTTTGCAGCGCCTGGGAATCGACGGTCGCCAGATTATTTACCGTAACCCGCAGGCGGGTAATGCAGGCATCGACATGACTGATATTCTGCTCGCCGCCAAAGGCCGTAATCAGCCGCTGAACGGTGGCTAATTCCTCATTGCTGAGTGGCGCCGTGGACTGGGGCTGCGAGAAATAGTGCAGAAAGGATTTAAGGCTGACCATAATTATCGTCTCCGGATAGTGAGCGGATAAAAGAACGCCTGCTCGGGTGAGCAGGCGTGGAAGGAACGCTTAGGCTTTACGACGAAGAATACGGCAATCAAACGCACTGAGCGTCAGCGGTGCAGTGACCGGCGCCGAGGAGATACAGTCGGTATATCCCTGATCCAGAGTGACCGTCTGCGCCTGGCGGGAAAAGTTCTGGATAAAGACAAAGGTGCTTTCACCATCGGTACGCGCGGTTGCCACCACGCCCGGCGGGAAATCAGCTTCCACGGCGCGCGGCAGCGCCAGCTCATCAATGATCGCGCCAAAGAAATCACGCTGGAAGGCGAGATCGTTGCGGGAAGCCACATGCCAGGCTTTGCCTTTACCGAACGTATTGACCGTCACGGCCGGACGCCCGGCGTAAAAATCATCACGGTAGGTCGCCAGAGACGTCGCGCTTTCAGTGTGGATCAATTCACACAGATGGCGCACCTGATAAGGCCCCTGTAATCCGCCCGCATTGCCCGCCAGCCCCTGTATCAGATTGCTCTCGCCATCGGCCAGGCAATCGATCTCCTCAGCCCAGATCCCCAGAAGCTTGCGCAGCGGCCCAGGGAAACCGGTGGTGTAGCAAAGATCGGTGGCATCGACGATCCCCGTCCAGTAGGTGGTCACCAGATGGCCGCCATTGGCCACAAAGGCTTCTGCTCTGGCGGCAAAACCGTCACGCACCATATACAGCATGGGGGCAATCACCAGCTGATAGCGGCTTAAGTCACCATCGGCATCAATGACATCCACGGCAATGCCTTTCTCCCAGAATGCCCGGTAGTGCTCATTGACCGTTTTTTCATACTCCATGCCGATATTACGCGGCCCCTGAGCATCATCCAGCGCCCAGCGGTTTTGCTGATCGAAGATAATGGCCACCCGGGCATCAGTACGGCAACCCATAACCGGAGACAGACGACTGAGGATATCGCCAAGGGCGGTGACTTCCCGACCCACGCGGCTATCAAGATGCCCGACATGATCGATAATCGCCCCGTGGAATTTCTCCACTGAGCCACGGCTTTTACGCCACTGGAAGTACTGCACGGAATCGGCCCCATGCGCCACCGCCTGAAGCGAAGAGAGGATATGCATCCCCGGTTTTTTCAGCTTGCTGGTCGGCTGCCAGTTGGTCGCGCTCGGCGAAGACTCCATCAGGACAAAAGGCTTACCCCCTTTCAGGGTACGCATCATGTCATGGTACATCGCCGTGTAGCAGGCAAGCGCCGAGTCGTCTTTATCACGATGCCACATCGGGTAGCTGTCCCAGGAGATAAAATCCAGGGGTTCAGCCAGTTGCCAGTAGTCGTAATCGTAGAAATACTCCATAAAGTTGGTCGTGACCGGCAACGCGGCATTGGCCGCTTTCAACGGCGCAATCTCATGGCGACAAAAGTCTGTCACCTGCGCGGTATTGAAACGCCGCCAGTCCAGATTAAGGCCATGAATGGAGACTTCGCCCTGCGGGGCCGGTGACTGAATTTGCGACCAGTCGCTATAGGTATGGCTCCAGAAATCACTCCACCATGCGTGGTTCAGCGCCTCCAGCGTCTTGTAACGCGCTTTTACCCAGCTACGGAATTTTTCCTGGCACAGGTCGCAATGGCATTCGCCACCGTATTCGTTGGACAGATGCCAGCCGAGCACCGCCGGGTGCTGACCGTAGCGCTCAGCGAGCAGGCTGTTGATCTTAAGCGTCTTTTCCCGATAGACCGGCGAGGTCATGCAGTGATTATGACGCCCACCATGCAAGGCAGGCACCCGATCACGTCCGACTCTCAGCACCTGCGGATATTTTTGCGACATCCAGGCCGGACGCGCGCCGCTTGGCGTCGCCAGAAAAACGTGGATCCCCGCCGCATATAATTTATCCAGAATGGCGTCCAGCCAGGCAAAATTAAAGACCCCTTCCTGGGGCTCCAGTTTTGACCAGCTGAATATACCGACAGACATCACATTGCATTTTGCCTGCTGCATCATGGCAATATCTTTGTCGATAATATCGGGATAGTTCTCCCACTGCTCCGGATTATAGTCAGCGCCATGCAATAGCGTAGCGACCTTCGGACTTAAAGGCGGAAATTTATTCATATTAAGCATCCTGAAATTCACATCATTATACCCAAAATAATTTGAGCTGCAGGAACGCCAACACACCTGCAGCTTGAAGTATGAAGGGTAAATTAATTAAATACTTTTACCGATGGCAGCACTTTTCCCTTGCAATCAAATAACGCCTGGTTTTCACGGGCATTACCTTCTTTCCATTGGTCATTGATATATTTCATCCCGGCAGGCGTCGCCCAGGTATTTCCCCCCACCGCAATCCAGGTTGGCTCCCAATAGAAAATACCTTTACCGCGATTGCCCTGAACATTAATAACCGACTGCATTAAATCGTGAATATAGTCGTATTGCCCCTGAACGGTTCCCGGATAACCACCGTCTTTTTCTTCTTTCGCCTGGAAGCTGTTTTCAGCATTATCACAGTTTTCCAGGGTGTAAGCATATGCGGCCTCAACAACAATGACGTCTTTGTTATAGCGCTTGCTGATGTCGTCCATATTGCTTTTCAGCGCGCTGATGGGGCCGTTCCAGTAGGTGTACATAGAGAGACCAATCACGTCATAAGGCACATTACGTTTGCTGATTTCATCAAACCACCAGCGGAAGGTATCGTTCTTGGTGCCTTCGGCCAGATGGAGCATGATTTTAACCTGCTCGCCACCCTTCAGATTCTCTTTCAGCCCGTCAATTGCGGCATTCAGCAGGCCAGCAAGACGGTCAAATTCGCCGCCGCCCTGCCCCCAACTTTTACCTTCCGGCCAGAGAATACCGCCGTTAATTTCGTTGCCTATCTGCACCATGTCCGGCAACACCCCTTGCTGCTTAAACTGCGCAATGGTGTCGCGGGTGTAATCATGGATCGCCGTTTTCAACTGCGGATAATCCATTTTTTCCCAGGCTTTCGGCTTGTACTGTTTGCCCGGATCGGTCCAGAAGTCACTGTAGTGAAAGTCCAGCAGCAACTTCATGCCCTGGGCTTTGGCACGTTTTGCCAGGGCAAGCGTACTGGCGAGATCGTTATCCCCGCCGCCATAGGCTTTGCCCTGCGCATCTTTCGGATCCACCCATAAGCGCAGGCGTACATAGTTCACGCCATTGGCTTTCAGAATGGCGATGGCATCCTGCTGCTGGTTCTTATCGTTATAAAACTTCGCGCCATGCTTTTCCGCATCCAGCAGCGTGGAGATATCCGCACCTTTAATAAAATCCGCTGGCATTGCGGTAAACGGCCGCGTAGTGACAGCTTCAGCGGCATAAACACTGGTACTAAAACTACAGGCCAGGCAAACAGCGAGCAAAGCGGGTGCAAACCTTTTCATGTGATTATCCTTTGGTACTGCCGGAGGTAAGACCGGAGACGAAGTACTTTTGTAATGCCAGGTAGAGAATTGCCACCGGTACGGCGATCAATACCGCCCCCGCCGCATAGGTGGTGTAACTGGCGCCCATTTTTTGCGCCACCAGGTTGTAAAGCCCGATTGGCAGCGTGAATTTATCCGGGGTACGCAGAATGGTGCTGGAGAGAATGAAATCCCCGAGCGGCCCGGTGAAGGAGAACAGTGCCACCACCGCCACAATCGGCTTGGAGAGCGGCATAATTATCTCGATAAAGATGCGAAAATTACTCGCCCCGTCCATGCGCGCGGATTCATCCAGATCTTTCGGAATGGCGTCGAGATAGCCCTTCATCAGATAAGTGTTCATCGGGATCATCCCGGCGACGTAAATCAGCACCAGCGCCAGATGGCTGTTGATAAGCCCCAGCAGCTGCGACAGCACGAAAATGGCAATCAGCGCGGAAAACTGTGGGATCATCTGCAACAGCAGAAACAGCATCAGCCCGTTCTGCCGCCCTTTAAAGCGAAAACGGGAGAAAGCATAGGCGGTAAAGCTGACGCTGATTAAGGTCAGTACCATGGTCAGAAAACTGATTTTCATTGAGTTCCAGTACCAGGTCAGGTAGTTCACCTGGCCGTTAAACAGATCGGCGTAGTGCTGGAATGAGAGGTTTTCCGGGATGATCGAGGTACTGAGCAGACTATTGCCGGCATTCAGCGATGCCCCAACCGTCCACACCAGCGGATAGATAATGATCAATGAAACCAGCCCGATGATCAGCCAGGAGAGAGAAAGGCGAACCCACTTCTCACGACGGATGCTTTGTGATGTAGCCATTTTTCTTCCTTATGCCATGTCGTCGTTTTTGAATGATTTGGTGGCACGGAACTGCCACAACGCCAGGCCGACAACAAAAATCGACAGCAGAATGGTAATGGTCGCCGCTATCGCATATTGCGAAGAGGACATCGTCAGCTTGTAGATCCACGACACCAGAATATCTGTCCCACCGGCATTAGATCCGGCCACCGCCGGGCCGCCGTTGTTGAACAGATAGATGATGTTGAAGTTGTTAAAGTTGAAGGTGTACTGGGTGATGATGATAGGTGCGATGGAGTACAGCACCAGCGGCAGCGTAATGGTGCGCAGCCGGGTCCAGGTGCCCGCCCCATCCATCTTCGCCGCTTCATAGAGATCGTCAGGAATGGCCTGCAACACGCCCGTGGTCATGGCAAAGACAAACGGAAAACCGAGCCACGTTTGCATCATGATCAGCGCTGTTTTCGTCCAGAACGGATCCGTCAGCCAGGCTTTCGGCCCGATGCCAAAGAAGGCCAGAATGGCGTTGTTTATCACCCCAAAGGTGTCGTTAAACATGCCAGCGAAAACCAGAATGGTGACAAAACCCGGCACCGCCCACGGCAAAATGAAAATGGTGCGCACCAGCGGTTTAAAGCGCAGATCTTTCTGGTTAACCAGAATCGCCAGCAGCACGCCGACGGTACATTGCAGGGTAGTCGCCAGCAACGTCCAGACCACCGTCCATTGCAGAACATCAAAGAAGGTCGAGCGCCAGATGGAGAGCGTAAAAATATTGACGAAGTTTTTCAGCCCAACCCAGTCCACCAGCTTCGCCGGCGGCGTGTGATACAGGTTGTAGTTGGTAAAGGCAATAGCAAAACCGAACAGGATCGGGAAGATAACCACAAACACCAGCAGGATAAAACCTGGGGTTATCATCAGATAGGGGAAACCGTCGCTTAACAGTAACTGATACTGTTTACGCACGCTGTTGAGCGGCAGACCAGCATCACGTTTTTTGCCGTTGAGCCAGGCATCACGCAGCGAGAAGTAATACACCGCCACGCCAAAGCCGATAATCAGTACGCTGATTATCCCCTCTGCCAGCAAGAAGATGGAGTTATCACGGGGAACCTCTTCACCCAGGGTATATAACCCCCACAGTCCTTCGCGCAAGAAATCATAGAAAATGCCCATAAAGCTGCTGAGCAACACCAGGAAGATAAGGCCCTTAAGCCACTGGCGATGATAGAACTGGCCAAAACCCGGCACAATGGCCAGCAGCAGCCCGCTCCACGCATGGCGTCCGGCGCCTGGCGCTTTGGCAAAATTTTCGCTGGGACTGATAATCACGTACGACTCCTTCTGAAAACGGGGGAACGTCCCCCCCGTTTATTACCTGTATGCCCGAAATCATTCGCGTTGCAGGCGCGAAACCCACGTGGTCAGCGCGCCTGCAACGTGAAGAAGCGTGGGCATTTACTGATTACTGGCCTGCATGGCCTCAACCTGCATATGGATCTGCTTCACTGCGCTATCCAGTGCCGCCTGCGGCTCCTGTTTACCGGTCAGACTCAGCTCCAGAGCCGAGTTTGCCGGCCCCCAGACTTCACCCATTTCCGGAATACCCGGCATGGCGGTGGCGCGTGCGGCCTGCACCGCAACCGCACTGGCTTTCTCGTCATTTTTAATCATCGGATCGTCAATCATCGCCTTCTGCGCCGGGATCTCACGGGTGGAGATATAGCGGATCTTCACGTACTTAGGCTGGTTGATAAATTCGATAAATTTCTGCGCCATGGCTTTGTCTTTGCTCCATGTGGAGACCACATAGCCTTTCACGCCGAGGAAGGAACTCATGGGTTTACCGTCCGGCAGCGCAGGCAGTGGCGCTACGCCATAGTTCACTCCGGCCGCTTCATAAGGCTGGAATGCCCATGGGCCATTGATCACCGCAGCGGCTTTCTTCTCGGTAAAGAGTGAATCGATAGCATTCAGACCGTTGTCACCCAGGATCCCTGACGGGAAAACGCCTTCAGAATAGAATTTCTTGAGGAAAGTGACGGCTTCCACCGCCCCTGGCTTGTTGAGGCCGATATCCGTCGGGTTATAACCGCCTTTGTCGTTTTTACCGAACAGGTAGCCGCCCATCGGGCCAATCGCCCCCCAGCTGTAATAAATCTGATCAAACTTCGCCAGCAGGCCGTATTTATTCTCTGCGCGCTGTTTTTTCGAGTAGTCGAGCCAGTCAGTCAGGCCGTTAAGCGGTTTTGCGACCAGGTCTTTGTTGTAAATCAGCACCAGGGTTTCAACGGCTTTCGGCACGCCGTACAGGGTGTTGTCCATACGGAACGCGTTGATGGAAGCCGGAGTGAAAGCGTCAACCTTTTCTTTGTCCAGATTCAGGGGGGTCAGCAGCCCTTGCACAACCGCACCGCCCAGCTGATCATTAGGTATCACCAGCACATCCGGGCCAATGCCTGCCGGGCCATCAAGGCGCAATTTTTCCAGTTGCTGGGCGAAAGGCATCTCCTGCACGTTGACCTTCACGTCGTTTTCTTTTTCGAAATCCTTGATGGCATCCCGGATACCAACCGATTTCTTGATGTCTTCCCAGACATTAAGCTGAGTAGTGGCATGTGCCTGAACGGTCAGACATTGCCCCACCGCCAGAGTAGAGAGGATCAGTGCAGTAAGCGTGTTCTTTTTCATTATCAACCTCATGTCAAGGTATAACAATTTCATGGTTTTTATTGCGCACTACCCGATACCGTTACCGACAAAGCACCTGATATTGCGTGAGTTAAAGCGGGTTAACCCGCCTTATTGAATTTGTTATACGCTACCCTTGGGGTCGCAATAAAACTAGAATTAACTGCCAGTTGTGTGACCAATATTGCAAAAACGAAAATTCGAGATAGGGCGCGTAAATGCTGGAAGTTATAGTCTGACCATGAATTATCGCTGTTGTACGGCATTATCGATGGCTTGTTATACGTAAAACAAAACCACATAAAACAGCCAGAGTGACAGCAGCAAACCACGGCTACCAACTTCGGGGAAACTTGATGTCCAATATACGACTGAGGAATGTCACCAAGCGGTTTGGCGACACTGTCACGCTACACAATGTGAATCTGGATATTGAAGACGGCGAGTTTGCCGTGTTTGTCGGGCCCTCCGGCTGCGGGAAATCGACCCTGCTGCGCATGATTGCAGGCCTGGAAGAGGTCAGCGATGGCGAGGTGTTGATCGGTGATGAGGTGATGAACGATGTCGCCCCGGCACATCGCGGCGTGTCGATGGTGTTTCAGTCCTATGCGCTCTACCCGCATATGACGGTCGCTGAGAACATGGGTTACGGCCTGAAGGTGAACAAGGTGCCGAAAGAGGAGATCCGCCGTCAGGTTGAAATGGTGGCGAAAACCCTTCAGCTCGTACACCTGCTGGATCGTAAACCTAAGCAACTCTCCGGCGGTCAGCGCCAGCGCGTGGCGATTGGCCGCGCCATTGTGCGCAACCCCCGCGTATTTATGTTCGATGAACCGCTCTCGAACCTCGATGCTGAACTGCGCGTGGAAATGCGTCTGCATATCGCCCGTTTGCACCATGAGCTGAAAACCACCATGGTTTATGTGACCCACGATCAGGTCGAAGCGATGACCCTCGCCGATAAAATTGTGGTAATGAACTACGGCAATGTCGAGCAGATGGGCTCCCCGATGGAGCTGTACTACAACCCGGTGAATAAGTTTGTTGCCGGGTTTATTGGCTCCCCAAAAATGAACTTCCTCCCCGCCACGGTCAGACAGTGGCAGCCGGACGAGCTGACGGTTACGCTGGCGCAGGGCAACAGCCTGACGCTGAGCATCACCACCACGCCTCTTGAAGCCGGTGAAAGCATCACCCTGGGTATCCGTCCTGAGCATCTCTCGACAGACATCACGCGCGGCACCACGCTTGAGTTCCAGTGTGAAGTCGTGGAACGATTAGGTAATAACACTTACCTGTTCGGCCAGAGCTACGGTCACGACAATATTAAAATTCTGTTGCCCGGCGATGTGCACTTCCGTCCATGGCAGAAAATCCCCCTCTCCTTTGAGAACAAGCACTGCATGGTCTTTGATGCCGAAGACAAACGCATCAGCGCCGATATCGACGCGCCCAACGCACACTGAGGATCAGAATCGCCCCTTAACCGGGGCATTTTCACTTTTAGAGGATAAGTGCTCCTCTTATTCCCTGGTTTTTCTTACTCACTCCCTCGACTAGCCTTAATGCATCCCTTGTTACACATGGAGTCTGTATGAAAGCTATCGCTATCACCGGTGCCGCTAAAGGCGCCAGCAATATTGATTTGTTAACTGATATTGAACTGCCGCGGCCCGTTGCCCACGGCCATGACCTGCTGGTGGAAGTTAAAGCCATTTCGGTTAACCCGGTTGATACCAAAGTACGCGCCGGTTTTGCTGGCGAAACCCCACGCATACTGGGCTGGGACGCCGTTGGCGTGGTCGTCGCCACCGGTGAAGACGTCACGCTGTTTACGCCCGGCGATAAGATCTGGTACGCCGGCGCCCTGACCCGCCCTGGCAGCAACAGCGAGTTCCAGTTAGTGGATGAGCGCATTGCCGCGCTGAAACCGAAAACCCTGGATAATGCCTCAGCCGCGGCGCTTCCGCTCACCGCGATCACCGCCTGGGAGATGTTGTTCGACAGGCTGGGCGTGCAGGAAAATGGCAACGAAGGCGACGTACTGTTAATTGTGGGGGCGGCGGGCGGCGTGGGATCGATTCTGACCCAACTGGCGCGGCGACTGACAAAGCTGACGGTGATTGGTACCGCATCACGACCTGAAAGCCAGCAGTGGGTGAAAGAGCGCGGCGCGCATCATGTTATCGACCATACCAAACCGCTTGCCGAAGAGCTGGCCCGGATTGGCATTAAAGAGGTCAGCCATGTTGCCAGTCTGACCAATACTGAAGATCACTATCAGCAGCTGATTGCGGCGCTTAAACCGCAGGGCAAACTGGCGCTGATTGATGATCCGGATACGCTTGATGCCCGCCCGCTGAAAGTAAAATGCATCTCGCTGCACTGGGAGTTTATGTTTACGCGTTCGATGTTTGAGATTGAGGATATGCTCGAGCAGCATCGCCTGCTGACCCGCGTCGCCTCGCTGATCGATCAGGGCGAGCTGAAGACCACCCTTGGGGAGCACTTTGGCGAGATTAATGCACAGAATTTGCGCCGGGCTCACGAACGCCTCGAAACCCAGCGCGCCGTCGGCAAAATTGTGCTGGAAGGGTTTTCTGCACGCTGATTATTGCCAGGATTGCTCTTAAAAACGTGTTTCCCTCAAGCGGATAGCAAAAAAGGCTCTCCGCTTTTCCTGCTGTGCCGCGCTTTTGTTTACACTTTTTACCATTCGCGTCCTTTTATAACATTTTTGCCATTGCGGGCCGGTTGTGCTCCGGCAATCATGACGGGCTATAAAACGAAAAAACCTCAGGAATCTGGAGCGATCATGAGCAAGACAAAAGTTGTACTTCTGGGAATACTGCTGGCCGCCGCGAGCAGCGCCTTTGCGGCAACGCAATCCGCTGGCTCATCCGGGATCTCGTCTTATGAAATCCAGGCATTCGTTGCCGATTTTACCAAATTCAATATTGGTGACACCGTGCCGGAAATGTACCGCACTGAGGAATACAACATTAAGCAGTGGCAGTTGCGTAACCTTCCGGCTCCGGATGGGGATACCCACTGGACCTATATGGGCGGCTGCTATGTGCTGATCACCAATACTGACGGTAAGATCGTCAAAGCCTATGATGGGGATATTTTCTACCACCGCTAAGGACTGAAAATTGCTGAAAATTCGCCCCTGGCAGGAGAGTGACCGTCCGTTTCTGCGCACCTTATTTCTGCATTCCCGGCGCGCTAACTGGACCTGGCTTGATGGCAGCGACTGGAAACTGGAAGATTTTGACGCCACCACCCTCGGCGAGGTGATTTGGGTGGCCGAAGAGAACGGGCAGCGTAAGGGTTTTGCCGCCGTTCATGTCCGCGAAAATTTCCTCCACAGCCTGTTTGTCGACCCGCAGTATCAGGGCCAGGGCGTCGGCAGCGCGTTACTGCAAAAAGTGCATGCTGAATTTACCGGCACCGGCGCGCTGAAATGTCTGACGCGCAATGAAAACGCGCTGGCGTTTTACCGTCATCACAACTGGCATGTCGAAGCCGAAGGGATATCGCCGCAAGGGGACTATCTGCTGATGCATTACCGGCTGCCCTGACGGGCAGCCAGCCTGTTACTTACACGGCGCGAAAAGAGATCTCGCTGGGGATAATGTCTCCCTGCCAGTACAATTGCGCCGCCACACGACCCGCAAGCTTGCGATAGAGTCCGGTGAATTCACTGTCCGGGCGACTGGCCACGGTCGGCGTGCCATTATCCAGATCTTCACGCAGGCTGATATGCAGCGGCATTTTGCCCAGCAGCTGCGTGTGGTACTGCTCAACCAGTTTCTCTGCCCCGCCGGTACCAAAAATCGGTTCATGGTGCCCGCAGTTGCTGCACACGTGCATGCTCATGTTTTCCACCACGCCGAGTACCGGCACCTCCACCTTCTCAAACATCACAATGCCTTTTTTGGCATCAATCAGCGCAATGTCCTGCGGTGTGGTGACCACCAGCGCCCCGGTAACCGGGATGTTCTGCGCCAGGGTTAACTGAATATCACCGGTGCCTGGCGGCATATCCAGCACCAGGTAGTCAAGATCCGGCCACAAAGACTCCTGCAACAGTTGCAGCAACGCTTTGCTGGCCATCGGGCCGCGCCAGACCATGGCGTTATCATCGGTGACCAGATAACCAATGGAATTGGTCGCCATGCCATGGGCCATGATCGGCGCCATATGGGTGCCGTCCGGCGAGGTAGGGCGCTCGCCTTCTGCGCCCAACATCATCGGGATAGAGGGGCCATAGATATCGGCATCGAGAATACCGACCTTCGCCCCTTCCGCCGCCAGCGCCAGCGCCAGATTCACCGCGGTGGAGGATTTACCGACCCCGCCTTTGCCAGAGCTGACGGCGATAATGTTTTTCACACCGTTGACGCCGGGCTGATTTTTCACCCGTTTCATGGTGGCGATATTATGGGATAGCTTCCAGTCGATAGCCCCTGCCCCGGTTACCCGCAGCAATTCCGCGCTGCACTGCTCTTTAAGCTCGTCAAAAGCGCTGCGCCAGACGAAGGGCATCACCAGTTCGATATGCACAGTGTCGTCAAGCCAGGCAACGTGGTGTACCGCTTTCAGGGCGGTGAGATTATGTTTGAGGGTTGGGTGCTGAAAATTGGCCAGCGTTCCGGCGACCAGCGCGCGCAACGTTTCCGGGGATTTGGCCTGGGATTGAGAGTTCATCCCGACTCCTTGTTATGTTGTACAAAAAAGACATTGTTAAGGTGCAAGTTTACTCCACTGTCACCAATTATTCATTTCTCAATAGTGCCCAATCGAGCTCGCGCTTTTATGGCACAACATTTCCCTTTCAGGTAACATCGAAACCCCTTTTTACTAAAGAAGAAGTAATACCCACTATGACTCAAGTCGCGAAGAAAATTCTGGTAACGTGCGCACTGCCGTACGCCAACGGCTCAATCCACCTCGGCCATATGCTGGAGCACATCCAGGCTGATGTCTGGGTCCGTTACCAGCGAATGCGCGGCCACACTGTCAACTTCATCTGCGCCGACGATGCTCACGGCACGCCGATCATGCTCAAAGCGCAACAACTGGGGATCACCCCGGAGAAGATGATTGAGGACATGAGTCAGGAACATCAGACTGATTTCGCAGGCTTTAACATTAGCTACGACAACTACCACTCTACGCACAGCGAAGAGAACCGTGAGCTGTCGGAGCTTATCTACACGCGCCTGAAAGAGAACGGTTTTATTAAAAACCGCACCATTTCTCAGCTCTACGATCCGGAAAAAGGCATGTTCCTGCCGGACCGTTTTGTCAAAGGCACCTGCCCGAAATGTAAAACCCCGGACCAGTACGGCGATAACTGCGAAGTGTGCGGCGCGACCTACAGCCCGACCGAGCTTATCGATCCGAAATCCGTGGTTTCAGGCGCAACGCCGGAAATGCGTGACTCCGAACATTTCTTCTTTGATCTGCCGTCATTTAGCGCAATGTTGCAGGCATGGACCCGCAGCGGCGCGTTGCAGGAACAGGTTGCCAACAAAATGCAGGAGTGGTTTGAGTCCGGCCTTCAGCAGTGGGATATCTCCCGCGATGCGCCGTACTTCGGCTTCGAAATTCCTGATGCGCCAGGCAAATATTTCTACGTCTGGCTCGACGCGCCAATCGGCTACATGGGGTCCTTCAAGAACCTGTGCGACAAGCGCGGCGATACGGTCAGCTTCGACGAGTACTGGAAAAAAGACTCGGATGCCGAGCTGTACCACTTTATCGGTAAAGATATCGTCTACTTCCACAGCCTGTTCTGGCCGGCCATGCTGGAAGGCAGCAACTTCCGCAAACCGACCAACCTGTTTGTCCACGGCTATGTGACGGTAAACGGCGCGAAGATGTCCAAATCTCGCGGCACCTTTATCAAAGCCAGCACCTGGCTGAACCATTTCGATGCCGACAGCCTGCGCTACTACTATGCCGCAAAACTGTCGTCGCGCATTGATGACATCGACCTGAACCTCGAAGACTTCATCCAGCGCGTCAACGCCGATATCGTCAACAAAGTGGTTAACCTGGCGTCCCGTTGCGCTGGTTTTATCAATAAGCGTTTCGATGGCGTACTGGCGGCAGAGCTGGCGGATCCGGCGTTGTATCAGACCTTTACCGATGCTGCCGCATCCATTGGCGAAGCCTGGGAAAGCCGTGAATTTGGTAAAGCCATCCGTGAAGTCATGGCCCTGGCCGATGTGGCAAACCGCTACGTTGATGAGCAGGCCCCCTGGGTTGTGGCGAAACAGGAAGGCCGTGATGCCGACCTGCAGGCCATCTGCTCGATGGGTATCAACCTGTTCCGTGTGCTGATGACCTGGTTAAAACCGGTACTGCCAACCTTAAGCGAGCGCGTTGAGGCCTTCCTCAATACGACCCTTGAGTGGGATGCTATCCAGCAGCCGCTGCTCAGCCACAAAGTGAACACCTTCAAAGCGCTGTATAACCGCATTGAGACCAAACAGGTCGAGGCGCTGGTTGACGCATCGAAAGAAGAGGTGAAAGCTGCAGCAGCACCGGTGAGCGGCCCGCTGGCAGACGATCCTATTGCCGAAACCATCAGCTTTGATGATTTCGCAAAAGTCGATCTGCGCGTGGCATTAATTGAAAATGCCGAATTCGTTGACGGCTCGGACAAGCTGCTGCGCCTGACCCTGGATCTGGGCGGCGAGAAACGTAATGTCTTCTCAGGCATTCGTTCTGCTTACCCGGACCCACAGGTGCTCATTGGCCGCCTGACCGTGATGGTGGCAAACCTGGCGCCGCGTAAAATGCGTTTTGGTATCTCAGAAGGCATGGTGATGGCCGCAGGGCCTGGCGGGAAAGATATTTTCCTGTTAAGCCCGGATGATGGGGCCAGGGCAGGCCAGCAGGTTAAGTAAGCTTCCCAGCAAGCGCCGCGAAAGCGGCGTTTTTTTTGCATTGTACGTCCGTCAGGCTGAGGACAACGCCACTTTCGGATTATACGAATACCATAATCTCCCCATTTTCATCACTCTTCTGCTATACATTCTGTGCAGTATTTTTTGAGCAGCACATTTTTCATAAAATGGAGTTTTACATGAAAGCGTTAAATAAATTTCTATCGGTAGTCCTCGCATCCATTCTCGTTTTCGCTCTCGCAGGATGTGGCGATAAAGAAGAGACCAAAACATTCAAAGCGGATATCAACGGTACCGAGATCTCAATGACCTACACCTATCAGGGCGATAAAGTTCTCAGGCAGGATTCTCAGAGCAAAATCAACTATGCGTCGATAGGGGTAAAAACAAAAGAAGACGCCGCGAAGATCCTTGATCCACTCAGTGCCAAGTTCCAGAACGTCGCCGGAGTGGAAGAGAAATTGACCTACCAGGATACCTATGCTGAGGAAACCGTCTCCGTCGATATGGAGAAAGTTGACTTTAAAGCACTGCAAGGCCTGATGGGAACCATGGTGTCAGGCGATACCAGTAAAGGCATCAGCATGAAGCAGAGCCAGACAATGCTGGAATCCGCGGGCTTTAAAGAAGTGAAATAAAGTCGTAACAGATTTTAAAGCCAGCGCGGCACAAGCCACGCTGGCTTTTTTTATTTGGCGGGTTTTGCGTGCTCACGTACCGTCAGCCCGCGCAGGAAATAACGCAGGAACTGATCGCCACATTCACGGAAATTTTTGTGCTCGCTGGCACGCATCATTGCGGTAATTTCCGGCATTGATACGCGGAATTTTTGTTCTGTAAGAATGGCCAGAATATCGTCGGTCTTTAAGGTAAAGGCGATACGCAACTTCTTCAGAATAAGATTGTTAGTTATCTTACGTTCGGTCACCAGCGCAGGCTGAGACTCATCTTTGCCCCGACGCTCATAAATAAGACCATTAAGAAAAAGGGACATCATAATGTCCGGGCAGCGCTGAAAACCCGCCTCTTCTTCCTTGCGTAACCAGCCGACCAGTTGCTCGTCGCTGACCGTTGCTTCAGCAAGGGCAAACAGACGTTTAAGGTCGTTATTATTCATTTTCAGCGCGTAGCGCAGGCTACGTAAAATATCGTTATTGAGCATAAAGCCTTCGGGACAAATCGTGACAAACGCGCAGTGTAACACTGAAGTTCACAACCCCAGTGCTTCTTTTAATTCTGTCGCACGGATTCAGGTAATGATGAGTTGAATGCGCTTACCAATAATCGTGGCCATACTGATCAACGCATCCAGGGTGAACTTTTCCGTTTTCTGATTAACCACATCAGAGACACGTGGCCGGGAAACATGGAGAATTTTTGCTGCATCAAGCTGTTTATGCCCGCAACGCTGCATCCAGTCAGCAATTTCCTGCATCAGCTGACGCTTCAGCTCATCCGCTCTCGCCATCTCTTCCCTGGACTGGGCAAGCATACGTTCCGCCTCTTCGGGTTCGAATCCCAGATCGGAAAAAATATTGTCGCCGGCCCTTGTGACATAACGTGTTTTATTATCAGTATCCTGCGTCATTTCTGATTTTCCCTTCGTCAACTGCTGCTTTATATCGTGCTTTAATGATGGCGATATCTTTCATGGGGATTTTCTGTGTTTTCTTGTGAAAGCAGTGCAATACGTGAATGGCATCGGCGAATTTAGCAACATACGCCACCCGAAACTCGCCATTATCACCATGCAGCCTGATTTCAATCGTGCCGACTCCGCAGCCGTTAATGTATTTCCAGTCCGCCGGCTCCCGTCCATGCTGGATTTTATCTAACTGGAAACCAGCATCACGCCTGACATCCTTTGGGAAAGCCGTTAAATCATTCAGTGACGAGCCGTGCCAGTTAATATCTTTCGCAATCATCACTCGCGTCCTTGCTGTGTGTTGATTGCGTATAAAATTATATACCAAAATAAAACACAAGCGCACGACGGATTTTTTGCGAACAGTCCCGACGTTTTATTTGCTGGTCTTACAACCCCAGTGCTTCTTTTAAATTCTTCAGATAGCGACGGCTGACGGGCACGGTCTGACCATCGCGCAGCAGCAGTTCCGCCTGGCCGTTATCTTCCAGTTTGATCTCTTTAAGATGGGCCATATTCACCAGATACTGGCGATGGCAGCGCAATAGCGGAGTCCGGCTTTCCAGGGTACGTAGCGTCAGCTCGGTAAAGCCCTCTTTACCGTCGCTGCTGGTCACATACACCCCGCTCATCCGGCTGCTGACAAACGCCACTTCACTCATTTGCAGCAGATAAATACGGCTATGGCCGGTGCAGGGGATAAACTTAAGCACTTCCTGATTTTCCGGCAGCACCGATACGTCCTGCACGGTGCGCTCATGGCGCAAACGGGCGAGGGTTTTATCCAGACGCTGCGCCTCGATAGGTTTAAGCAGGTAGTCGAAGGCATGCTCCTCAAAAGCCCGCACCGCATATTCGTCAAACGCGGTCAGAAACACGATATAGGGGCGATGTTCCGGATCCAGCATACCAACCATCTCCAGGCCGCTGATACGCGGCATCTGGATATCGAGGAACAGCACATCCGGGCGCAATTTATGCACCGCACCGATGGCCTCCACGGCATTGGCGCATTCGCCGACAATCTCAATATCGCTCTCTTCCTGCAATAAAATCCGCAGGTTCTCCCGCGCCAGGGGCTCATCATCGACAATCAGCACTTTTAACATGCGCTTTCCTCCAGCGGGAGTCGTAGGGTAATTCGGGTAAAGATATCCGGCTCGCAGGCGACGGTAATCCCGCAGCCGTCGCCGAAACGGGCGCGTAAACGCTTATCGACCAGGCTCATCCCTAAACCGCTGGCGTCGGTTTTCGGCTGATACAGCCCGGCGTTGTCTTCGATATCCAGCACCAGATGGTTTCCGTCCTGGGTGGCATTGATGGAGATTTCGCCTACCCCAAGCAGCTGCGAAGTACCATGTTTAATGGCATTCTCGACAATAGGTTGCAGGGTAAACGCCGGTAGATGCTGGTAAGACAGCACATCCGGCACATTCAGACGAACCTGCAGACGCGTCTGGAAGCGCGCCTGTTCAATCTGTAGATAGGCATTAACGTGCTCAATCTCATCGGCGAGCGTCACTATCTCCGAAGGCCGCTTCAGATTCTTACGAAAGAAAGTGGAGAGGTATTGCACCAACAGCCCCGCCTGATCGCTGTCGCGACGGATCACCGCTTTGAGCGTATTGAGGGCATTAAACAGAAAATGCGGGTTAACCTGGGCATGCAGCAACTTAATTTCGGATTGCGTTAGCAGCGCCTTTTGCCGCTCATACTGCCCGGCGAGGATCTGCGCCGACAGAAGCTGTGCAATCCCCTCCCCCAGCGTTCGGTTGATCGAACTGAATAACCGGTTTTTGGGCTCATAGAGTTTGATGGTACCCACCACACTCTGGTTCTCGCCACGCAGGGGAATAACCAGCGTAGAGCCCAGCTTGCACTGGGGATGTAATGAGCAGCGATAGGGCACTTCGTTGCCATCGGCATACACCACCTCGCCGCTGTCGATGGCCTTCTGGGTCCAGCCGGATGAGATAGGCCGCCCCGGCAGATGATGATCGTCACCGGCGCCGGTGAAGGCCAGCAGTTTCTCGCAATCGGTGATTGCCACCGCGCCAATGCCCAGCTCTTTGTACAGCACCTGGGCCACCTTCATACTGTTCTCTTCATTAAAGCCCTGGCGCAGGATCCCCTCCGTCGAAGCGGCAACTTTCAGGGCCGTGGCTGAAAATGCTGAAGTGTATTTTTCAAACATCGCGCGTTTATCGAGCAGAATACGCATAAACAGCGCCGCGCCAATGGTATTGGTGACCATCATCGGCGTGACAATATTTTGTACCAGGTGCAGCGCGCTGTCATAGGGTCTGGCAAGCAGCAGAATAATCAACATCTGGATAAGCTCCGCCACGCAGGTAATGGCCCCGGCGGTAAAGGGGCTGAAGACCTTATCAGGGCGACCGCGCTTGATCAGGACGCTATGCACCAGGCCGCCCAGCAACCCTTCGACAATGGTTGAGATCATGCAGCTCAGTGCCGTCATACCGCCCATTGAGTAGCGATGCAGACCGCCGGTCAGTCCGACCAGTCCGCCGACCACGGGGCCGCCCAGTAACCCGCCCATCACCGCGCCGATAGCACGCGTATTGGCAATCGAATCTTCAATATGCAGCCCAAACCAGGTGCCCATAATGCAGAAAATGGAAAACACGATGTAGCACAGAAACTTGTGTGGCAGACGTACCGTGACTTGCATTAAGGGGATAAACAGGCGGGTTTTACTCATCAGCCAGGCGATAACTAAAAACACACACATCTGCTGAAGCAGCAGCAACACCAGATTCGATTCGTACATATTTACATCACCGCTTTGACTGAAAGCGCGTACCATACAGGGAGTCGCACGCAGATTCTTTGAAGGTTTGCAAAAAAATTATAAATCGTGCTCATTATCACAAACCTGGTGACATGATGATACGTAAACACCCTCTCCGGAACAAAAAACAAACAACTTCACCGCATTTCCAGCAGAACGACTAAAGTTAGGATGGGATTTTTTTGGCAAAGGTGGATCCATGGCGCTCTACACCATCGGAGAAGTGGCGTTGTTGTGTGATGTCAATCCCATCACCCTCAGAGCGTGGCAGAGGCGCTATGGGCTTATCAAACCTCAGCGCACCGAAGGTGGTCATCGGCTGTTTACCGATGCGGATATCGATCGTATTCGCGAGATTAAACGCTGGGTTGATACCGGTGTGCAGGTGAGTAAAGTTCAGCGTTTGCTGGATAACACGCCGGAGAGCGGCAGCGACGGCTGGCGTGCTCAGCAAGAGATGGTATTGCAGTACCTGCAAAATGGTAATCTGCAACGCCTGCGTATGTGGTTCAAAGAGCGCGACCACGACTACCCCGCCGAAACCCTGACCAGCCAGTTGCTGCTGCCCCTGCGTCGTCGCCTGCAATGTCAGCAGCCCGCGCTGTTGTTGATGCTCAGCCTGCTGGATGGCGTGTTAATCAGCCATATCTGCCACTGCCTGAACAGTGCGCGCAAAAAAACAGCCGCGATGCGCTGGTGATTGGCTGGAACGTGCAGGATACCACCCGCCTCTGGCTTGAAGGCTGGATAGCCAGTCAGCAGGGCTGGCGAATCGACGTGCTGGCCCACTCGTTAAGCCAGTTTCGCCCGGAGATGTTTGAAGGTCAGACGCTGTTAGTGTGGTGTGGCGAAACGCCAACGACGGCGCAACGAAAGCAACTGCTCGACTGGCGTAACCATGGTCATGCCGTCTTCCCACTCGGAAATTAATGATTCATTAACAGATGCGCTTCGCCTTATAATACGTTTCTTAACACAAGGAGCGCACAATGAACCTGTCCAAAATTACCGTCATCGCGATTTTCCTGCTGATGGCTATCGGCGGCATCAGCGGCGTTATGCTTGCCGGCTACTCATTTATTGTTCGTGGCGGTGTGGGCTGAAACGCTGCGCCAGACGCTCAAAGCTGCGGTCAACGATAATGGCCGCCAGCGCCACCAACAGAGCCCCCTGAATCACGTAGGCGGTATTAAAACCGCTCAGACCGATGATAATCGGCGTCCCCAGCGTGCTGGCCCCCACCGTGGAAGCGATGGTCGCGGTGCCGATATTAATGATGACGGAAGTGCGGATCCCGGCAATGATAATTGGGGCCGCCAGCGGTAACTCGACCTTTATCAGTCGCTGCCCGTCACTCATCCCCATCCCTCTGGCAACATCCTGCACCGCTGCGGGTACGGCAGACATCCCGGCAAGCGTCCCCTGTAAAACCGGCAGAACACCGTAAAGCACCAGCGCGATAATCGCCGGTCGATCGCCAAAACCGATAACCGGCACCGCAATCGCCAGCACCGCGACCGGGGGAAAGGTCTGTCCTACCGCTGCGATGGTCTCCACCAGCGGACGGAACTCATTACCCCACGGGCGCGTCACCACAATTCCTGCCCCTACGCCAGTCACCACCGCCAGCAGACTTGAGATGGCCACCAGCTCAAAATGCGCCAGCGTCAGGCCGATAAAAGTTTCCTGTTGATACAGCGGGCGCGGCAGTTGCGGAAAGAGTGCGCTGAACAGCGCCGCACTGTGCGGCATCACCAGCAGCAGCGCAATAAACAGAGCAATCAGGGCGCACTGTGGATCACGAAAGCACTTCACGCGCCGACTCCATTGTTAACAAATCACTAAAATGCAGCGTCCCGCAGAAGGCACCCTGCTCATCGACGACGGGCAGAACATCGCACTGCCTTGCCACAAAGGCTGACAGCGCCTCGCGCAGCGTCATATCGTCACGCAGCGGCTCACCCGGCCGCGGCGTCTCGTCTTTACGCACCCAGGCTTTCACAAGGTGCAGCGACAACAGCCGGACGCCCCGCTCGCTCCGGCCAAAAAAGTCTCTCACAAATGGGTTCGCAGGTCGGGTCAACATAGCCAGCGGCGTACCTTGTTGCACGATTTTTCCGTTATCCATCAGAACCAGATGATCGGCAAGCTGCAGGGCTTCATCGATGTCATGAGTCACCAGCACAATGGTGCGCCCCAGCAGGCGGTGAATACGGGTCATCTCCTGCTGTAATGCGCTGCGGGTCACCGGATCGAGCGCGCCAAAAGGTTCATCCATCAGCAGGACTTCCGGGTCCGCAGCAAGGGCCCGGGCAACCCCCACACGCTGCTGCTGACCGCCAGAAAGCTGATGTGGGTAGCGGTCGCGCAATCCGGCATCCAGCCCCAGCAACGCCATCAGCTCATCAGTACGGTCAGCTACCTTTGCCCGCGACCATTTTTGCAGTTGCAGCACGGTGGCGATGTTCTGTGCCACCGTCCAGTGCGGGAACAGGCCAATAGACTGAATGGCATAGCCCATCCGCCGCCGCAGCTCCAGCACCGGCAGGCTGCGGATCTCTTCCCCGGCAAACAGAATGGTGCCTACATCGTGCTCCACCAGGCGATTGATCATTTTCAGGGTGGTCGATTTTCCGGATCCCGAGGTGCCAATCAGCACCGAAAACGCACCGGTCTTGCAGTGCAGATTGAGATTGCTCACCGCCGGAACGCCAGCAAAAGACTTGCTGACCTGACGAAATTCGATCATGACGTTTTTACCTCCAGCAGGGCGATACCCAGCGCAAATAACGCATCAACGACCACCGCGAGGGCAATCACCGGTATCACGCCAAGTAACACTAAATCCAGCGCACTGCTGAGCAACCCCTGGAACACCAGGGCGCCAAAACCTCCGGCGCCAATCAGGGCAGCAATCACCGCCATGCCGACGGTTTGTACCGCCACCACCCGGATACTGCGCAGTAAAACAGGCAGCGCAAGAGGAAAACGTACCCGCCAGAAACGCTGGCGGGCGCTCATCCCCATCCCTTTGGCGCTTTCCAGCACCTCAGCCGGTACCTGATTCAGCCCCGCCACCACACCCCGTACCATGGGCAAAAGGGCATACAGGATCAGGGCTATCAGCGCAGGCGCCATCCCGGTTCCGGCCACCCCAAGCAAACCCAGCCAGGGGAAGTGCGCAACCAGTCCGGCCAGAGGCGCAATTAACAGGCCAAAAAGCGCGATGGAAGGCACCGTCTGGATGACATTGAGCAAGGTGAATACCGGGCCCTGCCGACGCGGATGACGATAACACCATAACCCGATAAGTAAGCCGATAAAAAGCGAGGGCAGCAGCGTGAAGAGCAGTAGCGACAGGTGCCGCCCCAGCGCATCATCAAACACATCCTGACGATTGGCATACTCTTTTAGCAGAGAAAGGCTATCGAGTTGCCCGCTGAGCAAAAGCATGACCGGCAGCCACCACAGCTGGGCGTGCAGCAGCCAGCGCCTGAGAGGATCCGCCGTCAGACGACGGATCACATCGCTACAGCACAGTAAGGCCAGTCCAGACCATAGCCACCAGCCGCTGCCGGGGGAGGTTCGTGCAAGCGAACTGCCGGTTTGCGCCAGATCGCGGGCAGCAAGACCGGCACTCCAGACAAGCACCCAGAATGCACCCTGAGCAATCAGCAAGGTGGCTACCAGGGTCGTCCGGCGGGGCAAAAAGCAGAGTATGAGCAGGCTTGCCGGTACGAGGGCGGCAAGGGCTGCAAAGCCTGGCCATAGCTGCCAGAAAACACGCCCCTCACCTGAAACCAGACGATTGGGGGCGTAATTGACAAAAGGGAGCGCCGTCGCTGCCAGCCCAAGGATCACCAGCAGCAGCACGACGCGGTTATGACATCGAATCGCCACCTTTATTTAACGAATCCCTTTTCCTTCAGGTAATCTGCCGCCACTTTTTTGGCATCCAGGCCTTCAACCGCAATACTGGCGTTCAGTTTTTGCAGGGTTTTCTCATCAAGACTTGAGAACACTGGTTCAGCCAGTCGTCCAGCTGCGGATACGCTTTCAGTACTGCGTCGCGCACAACGGGCGCAGGCGCGTAGATCGGCTGCACTCCCTTCGGATCGCTCAGGGTTTGCAGGCCAAGCGCAGCAACCGGACCATCGGTACCGTAGGCCATTGCGGCATTAACCCCCGAGGTTTGCTGGGCAGCCGCTTTGATTGTCACCGCAGTATCGCCCCCGGCCAGGGAGAGCAATTGGGGTTGAGTCAGTTTGAAATCATAGGCTTTTTCAAAGGCGGGCAAGGCATCGGCACGCTCAATAAATTCAGCCGAGGCGGCCAGTTTAAAGGTCCCGCCCTCTTGCAGATAGCGGCTAAGATCGGCGAGCGAGACCAGCTTGTTTTTTTCTGCCAGATCCTGGCGTACAGCGATAGTCCAGGTGTTGTTGGCGGGCGCCGGAGTGAGCCAGACCAGTTTATTCTGCTGTGCATCGAGCGTTTTCACTTTTTCGTAGCCCTGTTGGGCATTTTTCCACGCCGGGTCATTCTCCTGCTTAAAGAAGAAAGCCCCATTGCCCGTATATTCCGGGTAGATATCCAGTTCACCGGCAGTAATGGCGCCGCGTACTACCGGCGTGGTCCCCAACTGAACTTTATTGACCGTCTTCACGCCGTGACTGTCGAGGACCTGCAAAATAATATTGCCCAGCAACGCCCCTTCGGTATCAATTTTAGAGCCGACCTTAACCGGCTCAGCGGCCTGGGCGCCTGCCGCCAGCAATAACAGCCCTGCTGCGCTCCATTGCGAAAGTGATTTCATGCTCATTCCTCTTTGTTTTTGTCATACCGGGATCTGCACATTGCCACAAGCGTAGTTGAGATTTCAGCAGGAAGACACCATCGCCGCTGAATTTGATGCGACTGACCAACTGCAGTGGTTATAACGCACAGCAGACAAAAAAGGCCGCTTACGCGTAATGCCGTTCACTTAAGCGGAGCGGCACTGCGTTTCACCGGATAACGGGTTTTTGATATCTTAACCGCCCTCGGCCTTGATGGTCGGGGGCGTTTTGTTATGAACAGAGCTTCCAGCGCCCCCCGCAGATGCTCCAGCCGTTTCGGGATGGTC
>NZ_CBFFRJ010000012.1:0-61812 GCF_965644225.1 Phytobacter sp. V91
CGAGGGCGGTTAAGATATCAAAAACCCGTTATCCGGTGAAACGCAGTGCCGCTCCGCTTAAGTGAACGGCATTATCCGCTTGCGGAGGCTTTCGTCGTTATTCCATGGCTGCCGTTCCGTCGATACGGAACACAAAGGTAACAAAGAGCCCTGTTCCTGGTTTTCCGGCTTCATAACGCCATCTGCGCATTGCCGTTTTAACCTCACGTTCAAACAGGTTGGACGGCTGAGCGGAGACAATTTCGACATTATCCAGACGGCCATCCCTCGTCACATCAAACTTAACCCGCACGCGCCCTTCAATACGCAACGCCTTCGCACGTTCCGGATACTGCGGCTGGTTTCTGCTCATTGCGCGAGGACCTGCCGGTACCACTGGCGCTGGCGTACTGGAAACCGGCGGCGTGGTATTGGTTACCGTACTTACTGGCGCATTAGTCAATGGCGCAGCGCTGCGCTGCTCAACCGGTTTTACTTCACGCTTAGGCTGCTCAACCTTCTTCACTGGCTTAGGTTTCGGCTTGGGCTTCGGTTTGGGTTTTTCAATCACCACCGGCGCCTCTTTTGGCGGCTCAGGAATCGGCTCTGGCTCGGGTTCAGGCTCAGGTTCAACCACCGGCTGAGGCGGCGGTTGCACAACCTGAGGCGGCGCGAGGTCGGCCGGGGAAACCATGGTTATCGAAATAGGCTGCGCGGGCGCAGGCAATTCAAGCGCCTGATTGACTGACATATACAATAACCCTGTAATAACAGCTCCATGAATGCCAACAGACAGCATTGTTGCCCAGGGAATGCGGCGAGGTAAATCAAGGGTCATTGAAGTCATAATCGTGTCAATTGAAAAACCAGACCGCAATTCTAAATGCAAATAGCAATCATATTCAACCAGACATCTTATCTATCATTGATTTCGATCCTTAACCGACTAAAAACAACGCAGAAAAAACACAGATATTGCGGGCATCTCATCTTTGCATTGCAGGCATCGGGTGATTCACATAAGTTAAGTGCTTTCTGATCAGAAAGGAGCAATCCCCGTGCTTTACGTTATTTTTGCTGAAGATATTGCTGATTCGCTGGAAAAACGTCTCTCCGTGCGCCCTGCCCACCTGGCACGTCTTCAGCTGTTGCAGGATGAAGGCCGTCTGCTGACCGCAGGCCCCATGCCCGCCGTTGACAGCAATGATCCAGGTGCTGCCGGTTTCACCGGCTCAACCGTGATTGCTGAATTTGAATCGCTGGAAGCGGCGAAAGCATGGGCACAGGACGATCCTTACGTTGCGGCTGGCGTTTATCAGAACGTCACGGTCAAACCCTTCAAGAAGGTATTTTAAGTCTCGATTTGTTGGCTAATAAGGACACAATGATGGACATCAAGCTCACTGTGTCCTTTTAAGCAGCGAGGTATCACTACCAGAGGCCAATAATCTTCATCCACATCCCTCCGGCCAGTAACCAGATTACGATGGAGACGATGGAGACAAGGAAGCTAATTCCCCACCACTGGCCGGTTGAATTATAACCAGAGCCAAACAGCGCCGGCCCAGGGCCGCCGGAATACTGGGTCAGCCCCATAGAAAGATTTGACGTGTAACCCAGCGTCAGAGCAGCCAGCAGCGGAGGAACCCCAACGGACACCGCCACGGCCAGAAAGGCCAGATACATTGCAGAAATATGCGCCATCGCGGAGGCAAAGAAATAACGGGTATAAAAATAGACGAGTATTAAGACAAGGAAGACTAAGGTCCAGTCGAAGTGGCCAATATAACCGGCTATACCCTCTGAAATCCATGCGATCATTCCATATTTATTCAGGGCATTTGCCATCATCACCAGTACTGCAAACCAGAACATGGTATCCCAGGCCGTTTTCTCTTCAATAATATTTTTCCACGACATAATATTTGAAAGAAGCAGAATCACCAGTCCAATAAATGCCGAGAGCGTGGCGGGAATGTTGAAGAAGATGTCGCCAGCCGTCCACAACAGAATCAGCAATACAAAATCGAATGCCAGAATTTTCTCAGCAAGCCTCATTGGCCCCATCTTGCGCAACTCTTCCCGAGCGATGCCGGGTATTTCCGGGGTCTTTTTCAGCTCAGGCGGATATAAAAAATAAATACACAGCGGAATTATCACCAGCGCCAGTAGTCCCGGCACAATGGCCCCAGAAACCAGGTCATCCAGTTAATCTGGATACCCTGACCAAAAGCCAGTTCGGCAATCAGCGGATTCCCGGCCATCGCCGTCAGAAACATTGCACAGATGACAGCATCTATCTGGGAAACGCAAATCATCAGGAATGCCCCGGCTTTTCTGGCGGAAGGTCCAGGCTCTGACTGGTAAGCGGAGGCAATAGACTGGGTGATCGGATACATTATGCCGCCGCCACGCGCAGAGGCTGACGGGATGCCTGGGCCGAGAACCATGTCCGACAGCGCCAGTCCGTAAGCGACGCCCAGCATGCTATAGCCACACTTTGAGATAAACCACAGGGCAATACGTCTTCCGAACCCGGTTTTAATGACCGCCCGGGAAATGAACATCGCGATGCCAATAAGCCAGATCGTACCGTTGGCAAACCCCGACAGCGCCGTTACCTTTCCAGCACCTCCTGAAAGCGGCGTCAGGCCGGTCATGATGGAAATAACCAACGCGACCATGGTTACGGCCCCCATCGGCATGGTTTTTAAGATAATGGCAAGAATAGTCGCGACGAATATCGCAAACATATGCCAGGCGATAATATCTAGGCCCGCAGGCGGTGGGGTAAACCAGATTACCATCCCAACAAGTAATGTCAGTACGCCTTTCCAGACAGGAAAGGCTAATTTTACCTGAACATGTTCAGTCATAATCACTCCCTTTTGCTTTTTCCTTCTCCCTTTCTGAACAAAAAACCCGCTACTTATATTGATTCGCATCAATAACAGCGGTTAATAATCAGGTTTTAACGCCTTAGCACAAAATTTTGTGATTCAAGCTGCCCGGATAATTGATCCGTCGTGTCCACCAACAATGGACACGATGAGAAGTAAAGTAAGGTTTTGTCTGATGCAGGTTACGCCTAATGTGCAACGCTTTTCGAAAACAGATTAATGGTTATCACCCCGGCAATAATTAAGCCCATCCCCAGCATGGCGGGAATATCTAATTTTTGCCCATGAACCAGCCAGCCCACGGCGCCAATCAGCACAATACCAGCCCCTGACCAGATAGCGTAAATAATACCCGTCGGAATGGTACGCATGGGAATGGTCAGGCACCAGAAAGCAATGCAATAACCCACAATACTCACCACGCAGGGGATCAGGCGGGTAAAACTTTCAGAGGATTTTAATGCGGTTGTCGCAATCACTTCGGCGATGATGGCAATAGCCAGAAAAAGCAGTGCTTCTTTAGTCATGTGATCCCATAAGGAAAAGTGTGTTCAGGCTACAAGGAAGATATCTGCGCCAGGGTATCCCCGCAACATGACACGGTGATGATCAAGACAATGGCGGAGTGATACGGCGTAAAACAAAGGGCACCACGAAGGTGCCCCGGTGTCATCAGAACACATAAAAATCAAAAACTAATGCATTGCGGTGACGGTTCAGGAGGCACTTTCTTATGGAGTGGATACGCATATTGCGACGTGACTGACCTTCCAGCCAGCGTGCTTTACGACGATTACTCTGTCGCGCCATGCGCCAGCGTCCCACTTCCGTTCTACTACGTTTCATTATTACGACTCTTTATGCATGCAGACGTGCCATTATAGACCCTGGCTCCCGCCATACCAGCGCTTTTGCGAACCGTTTTTATTTGCCAGATGAATCCTTATGCGTAAACTCTTGGTATGCGCTTTTAAAAAGGATTTTGTATGACAACCTTCTATACCGTCGTGAGTTGGCTGGTCATTTTAGGCTACTGGCTGCTGATCGCGGGGGTGACGTTGCGCATCCTCATGAAGCGTCGCGCGGTTCCCTCTGCCATGGCCTGGCTGCTGATTATCTATATTCTGCCGCTGGTCGGGATTATTGCCTATCTGTCATTCGGTGAGCTGCATCTGGGCAAACGTCGCGCTGAGCGGGCCAGAGCCATGTGGCCCTCGACGGCGAAATGGCTGAAAGATCTCAAAGCCCATCATCATATCTTTGCCACTGAAAACAGCAGCGTCGCCAGCGCGTTATTTAAACTCTGCGAGCGTCGCCAGGGAATTGCGGGCGTTAAAGGAAATCAACTTCAGCTTCTTACGACCTCTGACGATGTGATGCAGGCGCTGATCCGGGATATCCAGCTCGCCCGCCATAACATCGAGATGGTGTTCTATATCTGGCATCCTGGCGGGATGGCCGATCAGGTGGCTGAATCACTGATGGCCGCAGCGCGCCGTGGCGTCCATTGCCGTCTGCTGCTCGACTCCGCCGGCAGCGTGACCTTTTTCCGCAGCCCATGGGCGGAGATGATGCGCAATGCCGGTATCGAGGTGGTGGAAGCGTTAAAAGTGAATCTGATGCGTGTTTTTCTGCGCCGCATGGATCTGCGTCAGCACCGCAAAATGGTGCTGATTGATAACTATATTGCCTATACCGGCAGCATGAATATGGTCGACCCGCGTTATTTTAAACAGGATGCCGGGGTCGGTCAGTGGATAGATTTGATGGCCCGTATGGAAGGCCCGGTTTCAACGGCGATGGGCGTGGTCTATTCCTGTGACTGGGAAATCGAAACCGGCAAGCGCATTCTCCCCCCTCCGCCCGATGCCAATATTATGCCGTTTGAGCAAGCGAGCGGGCATACCATTCATACCATTGCCTCCGGACCGGGTTTCCCGGAAGATCTGATCCATCAGGCGCTGCTGACGGCTGTTTACGCTTCCCGTGAATATCTCATCATGACCACGCCCTATTTCGTCCCCAGCGATGATTTACTGCATGCAATATGCACCGCAGCCCAACGTGGCGTGGATGTGAGTATTATTTTGCCGCGTCATAACGATTCAGTACTGGTTGGCTGGGCCAGCCGTGCCTTTTTCACGGAGCTGCTGGCGGCCGGAGTGAAGATTTATCAGTTCGAAGGTGGCCTGCTGCATACCAAAAGCGTGCTGGTCGACGGCGAGCTGAGCCTGGTGGGAACGGTGAACCTCGATATGCGCAGTCTGTGGCTTAATTTTGAAATTACGCTGGTGATTGATGACGCCGGTTTTGGTGGCGATCTGGCCGCCGTTCAGGATGATTATATCTCCCGTTCTCGCTTACTGGATGCCCGCCTTTGGGTAAAACGCCCGTTCTGGCACCGAATCGCTGAACGACTGTTTTACTTCTTTAGCCCGTTGCTGTAAAACGAGCGCAAATGACGATAAACAGGTAGTTATTATGGAAATGGATCTGAACAATCGCCTGAGCGAAGATGAGACGCTGGAACAGGCTTACGATATTTTTCTCGAACTGGCGGTTGATAATCTTGACCCGGCTGACGTGATCCTCTTCAACCTGCAGTTTGAGGAGCGCGGCGGCGCAGAATTGTTTGATCCCAGTGAAGACTGGCAAGAACATGTGGATTTCGATCTGAACCCGGATTTCTTCGCCGAAGTAGTAATCGGTCTTGCGGATACCGACGGGGGGGAAATTAATCACATCTTCGCCCGCGTGCTGCTGTGTCGCGAGAAAGACCATAAGCTCTGCCATATACTGTGGCGTGAATAAGATAAAAAAGGCTGACTTTCGTCAGCCTTTTTTATTTGCAGCGGATTTACAGCGGATCCACCTTCAGGCAGGAAACAGCGTGACGGAAGCTGCCTTCCAGCACCGGGCGTGTTTTGGCGCATTCCGGTCCGGCAATCGGGCAGCGCGTGCGGAACACGCAGCCTGACGGCGGGTTGATCGGCGAGGGAAGCTCCCCTTCCAGTAGCTGGATAGTTTTGTTCTTCTCCAGATCCGGGTCCGGGACCGGCACCGCCGACATCAGCGCTTTAGTATAAGGATGCTGCGGATTCTGATACACCTCATCGTAGGTGCCCAGCTCAACCGCATGCCCCAGATACATCACCAGTACCCTGTCGGAAATGTGTTTTACCACCGCCAGATCGTGAGCGATAAAGATCAGCGACAGCCCCATTTCACGTTGCAGCTGTTGCAGCAGATTCACCACCTGGGCCTGGATAGAAACGTCGAGCGCAGAGACTGGCTCATCGCAAATGATCAGCTTTGGCTCGAGGATCAGCGCCCGGGCAATACCGATACGCTGGCACTGGCCCCCTGAAAACTCATGGGGATAGCGGTTAATCAGGTTCGGCAGCAAGCCAACCTTTAACATCATCGTTTTGACGCGATCGCGCACGTCCTGACGTGACATTTTCGGGTGATAGGTACGCAGCGGTTCAGCGATAATTTCCCCGATGGTCATACGCGGGTTCAGCGAGGCCAGCGGATCCTGGAAAATCATCTGAATATCACTGCGCACGGCACGCCACTCATCCGGCTTCATACCCAGCAGGTCTTTCCCCAGCCAGGCGACTTTTCCGTCCGTTGCTTTTACCAGCCCGATAATGGCGCGCGCAAACGTGGATTTACCACAGCCAGATTCACCGACAACCCCAAGGGTATCCCCTTCATACAATCGCAGAGTCACGCCGTCGACGGCTTTCAGCGTTTTGGACGGCTGCCAGAACCACTGTTTGCCGTCTTTGATATCGAAATGAACTTTAAGGTCGGCAATTTCAAGGAGTACTTTTCTTTCTTCGGTTACGGCATTCATACCAGCTCCTCCACCGTCTTAAAGCAGGCGCGCAGGCGTCCCGGGGCAAACTCCGCCAGTGGTGGAGCACTCGTACAAATCTCCATTGCATGCGGGCAACGGGGCTGGAAAGGACAGCCTTTAGGCAGACGCAGCAGATTTGGCGGATTACCCGGGATCGTCAGCAGGGATTCGCCTTCAGCATCAAGACGAGGGACCGCATTGAGCAGGCCGATGGAGTACGGATGGGCCGGATGATAAAACACATCGCGGGCTTTACCATATTCCATGGTACGACCGGCATACATCACCAGCACTTTGTCGCAAATCCCCGCAACGACGCCGAGATCGTGGGTAATCATGATAATTGCGGTGTTGAATTCGCTTTTCAGTTCATTCAGCAAGGTCATGATCTGCGCCTGAACGGTAACGTCCAGTGCAGTGGTCGGTTCGTCCGCAATCAGCAGTTTTGGCCGGCACAGCAGCGCCATGGCGATCATCACACGCTGGCGCATACCGCCGGAAAACTCGTGCGGATACATGCGCATGCGCTTACGCGCTTCCGGCATTTTGACCGCATCGAGCATCTTAACGGACTCTTCAAAGGCTTCCGCTTTACTCATCCCTTTGTGCAGCATCAGCACTTCCATTAACTGCTCACCGACCCGCATATAGGGATTCAGTGAGGTCATGGGATCCTGAAAAATCATCGAAATCTGCTCAGCGCGCAGCGCGTTCAACTCTTTCTCTGGCAGGTTGAGAATTTCACGTCCGTTAAATTTTGCCGACCCACCGATAATACCGTTAGACGCCAGCAGCCCCATCAGCGCAAATGCGGTCTGGGATTTACCGGAGCCAGACTCACCCACAATCCCTAAGGTTTCCCCTGCCCGCAGGCTGAAGTTGAGGTCGTTAACTGCGGTGACGTTGCCATCCGGAGTGGTAAAAGTTACACGCAGATCGTTAACATCCAGCAGGATGTCCGATTGCTGCTGCGCCGAGGGCGCAAATGAGGTTTCATGCATGCTCATCACAGCACTCCTTAACGATCTTTCGGGTCGAGGGCATCACGCAGGCCATCGCCGATAAAGTTGAAACAGAATAACGTCACGACCAGGAATCCCGCCGGGAAGAGCAGAAGCCAGGGCGAAACTTCCATTGAGTTTGCGCCATCGCTTAACAGTGCTCCCCAACTGCTTAAGGGTTCTTGCGTCCCCAGACCAAGGAAGCTTAAGAAGGATTCAAACAGGATCATGCTGGGAACCAGCAGTGACGCATACACCACCACCACGCCTAATACGTTAGGCACAATGTGACGAATAACGATATTACCGGTTGAGACACCGCCAACCTGCGCAGCTTCAATAAACTCTTTGCGCTTCAGGCTCAGCGTCTGTCCGCGGACAATACGCGCCATATCAAGCCAGGAAACCATACCGATGGCGACAAATATCAGCAGGATATTTTGCCCGAAGAAGGTGACCAGCAGGATAACGAAAAACATAAACGGGAAGGAGTTCAGGATTTCGAGGATACGCATCATAACGGAGTCAATTTTTCCGCCTAGATAGCCCGACAACGAGCCATATAACGTCCCCAGAACCACCGCAACCAGTGCCGCTGCGATGCCGACCATCAGTGAAATTCGGCCGCCGATCGCCACACGTACTAGCAGGTCACGTCCGGAGGAGTCGGTACCAAAATAGTGCCCGGATTCCATATCCGGCTGGCTGGACATCATGCCCCAGTCCGTGTCGAAATAGCTGAACTGCGAAAGCATCGGCGCCAGGGTAACAAACAAGGCGATCAACACCAATACGAACAGGCTGGCAACCGCAGCGCGGTTATGCATAAAGCGACGGCGCGCATCCTGCCAGAGGCTACGACCTTCTACCTCCAGTTTTTCACTGAAGTTTTCCAGCGCCTCGTTGTTTTTCTTACTGAACATCATGGCGTGCTCCAGTGTTAATAACGAATTTTCGGATCGATAACGGCATACAGCACATCAACAACCGCATTGAACAGAATAGTCAGAGCCCCGACCAGAATCGTCAGACTCAACACCAGGGAGTAGTCACGGTTAAGCGCGCCATTAACGAACAACTGCCCAATCCCCGGCAATCCATAAATGGTTTCGATAACCATCGAGCCGGTAATAATGCCAACGAAAGCCGGTCCCATATAAGAGAGCACCGGTAATAACGCAGGCTTCAGGGCATGACGGAAAATAATCCGCCGCATCGGCAAACCTTTCGCCCTTGCAGTACGAATAAAGTTTGAATGCAGAATTTCAATCATTGAGCCGCGGGTGATACGCGCAATACTGGCGATATAAGCCAGTGAGAGGGCAACCATCGGCAGAATGATATATTTGGGCGCCCCGCCGTTCCAGCCACCTGCAGGTAGCCATTTAAGTACTATGGCGAAGATCATCACCAGTAATGGCGCCACCACAAAGCTGGGTATAACCACCCCGGTCATTGCCAGCCCCATCACCGTATAATCCCATTTGGTATTTTGATTCAGGGCGGCGATGACGCCCGCACCGACGCCAAAAATAACGGCCATGATAAATGCGGCAGCCCCGAGTTTCGCCGAAACAGGGAAGCTGGCAGCCACCAGATCATTTACCGTGTAATCTTTGTATTTGAACGATGGACCAAAATCACCATGCGCGAGTTGCTTCAGGTAACTGGTGTATTGCGTCAGGATAGGATCGTTCAGATGATATTTCGCTTCGATATTCGCCATCACTTCTGGCGGCAGCGTACGTTCGCCGGTAAATGGACTTCCCGGTGCGAGACGCATCATAAAGAAGGAGATAGTAATAAGAATAAATAGAGTTGGAATCGCTTCTAAACAGCGACGTAGGATAAATTTCAACATTGCCCGTACCTTCTGGCCTGTGCCTTTGTAGTGCGATGAAATAAGACACCGTGGGGCAGGATTACTCTGCCCCACTCATTGCCATTAGTGCTTGATAATATAAAGGTTCTTAACGTAGATATTATCCATCGGATCTTTACCGGTATAACCACCCACCCACGGTTTCACCAGACGGGCGTTGACGTAGTAGTAGACCGGAACAATGGCAGAATCTTTATCGAGCTGTTGTTCTGCTTTAGTGTAAAGCTCGGCGCGTTGCTCTTCGCTGGTGGCTTTGAGCGTGTCGCCAATCAGTTTGTCAAACTCAGCGCTCTTATAGTGCGCGGTGTTGTTTGAACTGTCAGACAGCATGGTGTTCAGGAAGGAAGTCGGTTCGTTATAGTCCGCACACCAGCCTGCACGCGCGATATCAAAGGTGCCCTGATGACGGCTGTCGAGGAAGGTTTTCCATTCCTGGTTTTCCAGCTTCACGTCCACACCCAGATTTTTCTTCCAGATAGAGGCAACGGCGATAGCCAGTTTTTTGTGCAGATCGGAGGTGTTATACAGCAGGTTGAACGTCAGAGGCTTATCAGCGGTATAGCCAGCTTCCGCCAGCAGTTTTTTCGCTTCTTCATTACGTTTTTCCTGAGACAGTTTGAACCACTCAGGCTCAACCAGTTTTGCCCCATCGGTATATGGCGGCGTATAGCTGTATGCTGGCAGATCGCCCTGGTTCTTCACTTTATTCACGATGATATCGCGATCCAGTGCCAGTTTAAGTGCAGTACGTACGCGAACATCGGTGAACGGCGCTTTCTGGTTGTTGATTTCGTAGTAATAGGTGCAGAGATACGGATCAACGTGAACTTCTGTCGGGATCTCTTTTTTCAGTTTCTGGAACAGTTCGATCGGCATGTTGTTATAGGTCATGTCGATTTCACCGCTGCGGTAACGGTTTACATCCGTTACTTCAGAAGAGATTGGCAGGTAGGTTACCTGATTAATGACGGTTTTCGCGTTGTCCCAGTAATTGGTGTTACGCTCCAGCACGATACGTTCGTTAACAACCCAGTTTTTCAGTTTATACGCGCCATTGGTGACGATATTCGCAGGCTGAGTCCATTTGTCGCCAAACTTCTCAACGGCGGATTTGGGCACTGGTGATACAGACGGGTGTACCAGCAGTTTGTAGAAATAGGGAACCGGCTCGCTCAGCGTGACTTCAAAAGTATTGTCATCAATCGCTTTTACGCCCAAATCGGTGACAGGTTTTTTACCTTCAATAATGTCGTCGATATTGGCGATGTGGCCATACTGCAAATAGCTTGCATACGGAGAAGCGGTTTTAGGATCGGCCAGACGCTGCCAGCTATAAACGAAGTCCTGCGCGGTGACTGGGGTGCCATCAGACCATTTTGCATCTTTACGCAGATGGAAAGTCCAGACTTTAAAGTCTTTGTTTTCCCATTTTTCAGCAACGCCAGCGCTTGGGTGGCCATCCACGTCAGAAATCAACAAACCTTCAAACAGATCGCGGCTGACGTTGGATTCTGGTACGCCTTCAATTTTGTGCGGATCGAGGGATTGCACTTCGGAACCGTTATTACGAACCAGCGTTTGCGTGTCAGCCAGTTTAACATTTGCCGGTACGTCAGCCGCCATGGCCACGTTACCCGCCATTAGCGCAGTGAAAATCCCTGCTGCTACGAGACTTTTTTTTGTGATGATGGACATTGTGTTGATACTCCACTCATTATAATTACTGGCATTAATACCAGCTGTTTTGTTCCCTTGCGGGGCACCTGGTCAGCGCAGGAGCTTTTAGCTGCTGCCAGATATCTTTTACTGCCTGCTATCACCGACTTTTTTATTACGGAATGCTCGAACGGCACCCTTACGTCGATTCTTTGTACGCCCCCCTGTCGGGACGCACGTTATACCGCATGAGACAAGAATCACATTTGAAAATAATTCTCATCCGCATTTATTCGTCAGAAAAATATAAGGCCGAAAAGTACCAAATGCGTATATTCGCCGCCAATACAATTTGCAAATTTGTTAACCAATTCTCTTTTATTTCTTTTACTTGCCCCGGCAGACTGTGCTCTTTGCATGCGCCATCAGAATTTTTCACATAAAATCAATGCATTACATGAAAATCATTCGACAACTTTGCGCCACCTGTCACGCAGGTTGTTTTTTACACAATAAATCAACATTCGATTATTATTTAGCACATTAGTCTGTCTGAATGGGGAAAATACTAATAACATTTCAATTATCCTACAGCAACCCCCAGAGTATCATGTGAGGAAAATAACAGGACTAAGTGAGGGTTTTATCACCAGCAAACCCTGCAACAAAATGTAATCTATTGAAATGGCGTGATTAATCCTGGGCATTTCGTTTTATTATATTTAGGTTTTTTTTGGCAATATTTATACGTTTTACTGATAATGCGCTAAACGAAACGCCTGAAAGAGTCAGGTTGTCAGTGACGCTGACTCATTGCAGCAGGCCCGGGATAATCGCTTTAATCCCGGCGACAATAAATTCGATGCCCAGCGCCATAAGCAACAGCCCCATGATTCGGGTAATGACGTTAATGCCGGTCTGACCGAGAAGGCGCACCAGCCAGGGCGCAATACGGAATAGCCCCCATGAGCAGCCGGCAAATAGCGCAATGGCCACGGAAAAGCCAATTAAATACTCGGCGGAATGGTAGCGTGTCCCCCAGACAATAGTGGAGCTGATGGCACCGGGGCCAGCCATTAAAGGAAGCGCAAGAGGCACCACCCCAATGCTTTCTCTTATTGCCGTCTCCGACTTCTCCTGTTTGTTCTGCTTATCCTCCCCCAACTTACCGCTGATCATCGACATGGCAATGGTCACCACCAGGATCCCCCCGGCGATGCGGAATGAATCAATAGAGATACCAAAAAGTTGCAATATGCCGTCGCCCAAAAAGAGTGAGGTCCACAGGATTATCGCCACCGAAAGGTTGGCCGTGAGGTTGGTTTTATTCCTTGCCGACGCAGTCTGGTAACTGGTCATGCTGATGAACACCGGAATGATGCCAATAGGGTTTACCAGCGCGAACAGACCAATAAAGAACTTAGACCAGACGGGAAAATCAAAGGCGGTTTGAATCACAAAATGCTCCGCAATATAACAAGACAAATAAAGTCATAAAATCGTCAACAAAACCCTGCTAAATATACGCTTAAATGCAGTATTACTCACCACAAATACCGCCATTCCCGCTCAATTTCAGCATGTTATGCATTTGTGTTAATTATGATAATCTTAGCTGGCGCTTTCCTTTTATCATTAACATTTGATACAAATGCCCAAAAACAGCATGCTGAAAGGTGTCAGCTTTGCTGAAACTTGATTTAGATCACGTAATCGCTCCCCATAAGTGAGTACTCTTGGTTACGTCGTCAGGGTCCTCTAATCATCATTAAGAATGATGTTTTGTTTAGACTCTTCCAGTAAATCAGTGGGGCAGGAAAAGCGTTAACTTATTGTTTTTCTGTAATATACGCAACCTGCAATCAGCCTGCCTATACTGTCGTATTGAGCAGATGATTTACTAGAAAAGTTTAACATTATCAGGAGAGCATTATGGCTGTTACTAATGTCGCTGAACTTAACGCACTCGTAGAGCGCGTAAAAAAAGCCCAGCGTGAATATGCCAACTTTACTCAAGAACAAGTTGACAAGATCTTCCGCGCCGCCGCCCTGGCTGCTGCTGATGCCCGTATCCCTCTCGCAAAACTGGCCGTTGCCGAATCCGGTATGGGTATCGTTGAAGATAAAGTGATTAAAAACCACTTCGCTTCCGAATATATCTACAACGCCTATAAAGACGAGAAAACTTGCGGCATCCTCGACGAAGATGACACCTTTGGTACCATCACCATCGCTGAACCTATCGGTATCATCTGCGGTATCGTTCCGACCACTAACCCAACGTCCACCGCAATCTTCAAATCACTGATTAGCCTGAAAACCCGTAACGCGATCATTTTCTCTCCGCACCCACGTGCGAAAGATGCCACCAATAAAGCCGCCGATATTGTATTGCAGGCTGCAATCGCTGCGGGCGCACCAAAAGATCTGATTGGCTGGATTGACCAACCTTCCGTTGAGCTGTCTAACGCGCTGATGCACCACCCTGACATTAACCTGATCCTTGCGACCGGCGGTCCAGGCATGGTTAAAGCGGCATACAGCTCCGGCAAACCAGCTATCGGCGTTGGCGCCGGTAACACCCCGGTAGTTATTGATGAAACAGCGGATATCAAACGTGCCGTTGCTTCTGTTCTGATGTCCAAAACATTTGATAACGGTGTAATTTGTGCGTCAGAGCAGTCCGTTGTCGTTGTTGATTCCGTGTATGACGCTGTTCGCGAACGTTTCGCCAGCCATGGCGGTTACCTGTTACAGGGTAAAGAGCTGAAAGCGGTTCAGGACATCATTCTGAAAAATGGTGCACTGAACGCAGCCATCGTAGGCCAACCGGCATACAAAATTGCTGAACTGGCAGGCTTTACCGTCCCGACAACCACTAAAATCCTGATTGGTGAAGTGACTGCCGTTGACGAAAGCGAGCCATTCGCTCACGAAAAACTGTCCCCGACTCTGGCAATGTACCGTGCGAAAGATTTCGATGACGCGGTAGTCAAAGCAGAGAAACTGGTTGCGATGGGCGGTATCGGCCACACCTCTTGCCTGTACACCGACCAGGATAACCAACAGGCGCGCGTACAGAAATTCGGCGCGGAAATGAAAACCGCGCGTATCCTGATTAACACCCCGGCTTCTCAGGGTGGTATCGGTGACCTTTATAACTTCAAGCTTGCACCTTCCCTGACTCTGGGTTGTGGTTCCTGGGGTGGTAACTCCATCTCTGAAAACGTTGGTCCAAAACACCTGATCAACAAGAAAACCGTTGCTAAGCGAGCTGAAAACATGTTGTGGCATAAACTTCCGAAATCTATCTACTTCCGCCGTGGCTCTCTGCCAATCGCGCTGGATGAAGTGATTACTGATGGTCACAAACGCGCGCTGATCGTGACTGACCGCTTCCTGTTCAACAACGGCTATGCAGACCAGATCACCTCTGTCCTCAAAGCATCCGGCGTGGAAACTGAAGTCTTCTTCGAAGTTGAAGCTGACCCAACGCTGACCATCGTGCGTAAAGGTGCTGAGCTGGCGAACTCCTTCAAACCAGACGTGATTATCGCGCTGGGCGGTGGTTCCCCGATGGACGCCGCGAAAATCATGTGGGTAATGTACGAACATCCGGAAACTCACTTCGAAGAACTGGCATTGCGCTTTATGGATATCCGTAAACGTATCTACAAGTTCCCGAAAATGGGCGTGAAAGCAAAAATGGTTGCTATCACTACCACCTCCGGTACAGGTTCAGAAGTGACGCCGTTTGCCGTTGTAACTGACGATGCAACCGGCCAGAAATACCCACTGGCAGACTACGCGCTGACACCGGATATGGCGATTGTCGATGCCAACCTGGTGATGGATATGCCGAAATCACTCTGTGCCTTCGGTGGTCTGGATGCGGTAACGCACTCACTGGAAGCCTACGTTTCTGTACTGGCGTCTGAGTTCTCTGACGGTCAGGCTCTGCAGGCGCTGAAACTGCTGAAAGAAAACCTGCCGGCGTCTTACCACGAAGGATCTAAAAACCCGATTGCCCGTGAGCGTGTGCACAGTGCTGCAACCATCGCTGGTATCGCGTTTGCCAACGCCTTCCTCGGCGTGTGCCACTCAATGGCGCACAAACTGGGTTCTCAGTTCCACATTCCACACGGTCTGGCCAACGCCCTGCTGATCTGTAACGTTATCCGCTATAACGCGAATGACAACCCGACTAAGCAGACTGCATTTAGCCAGTACGACCGTCCGCAAGCTCGTCGTCGTTACGCAGAGATTGCTGACCACCTGGGTCTGACCTCTCCGAGCGATCGCACTGCAGCGAAAATTGAGAAACTGCTGGCATGGCTGGAAAGCATCAAAGCTGAACTGGGCATTCCTAAGTCAATTCGCGAAGCAGGTGTTCAGGAAGCTGACTTCCTGGCGCACGTGGACAAACTGTCTGAAGATGCGTTTGATGACCAGTGTACCGGTGCTAACCCACGTTATCCGCTGATCGCTGAACTGAAACAGATCCTGCTGGATACTTTCTACGGACGTGAGTTCAAAGAAGGTGATGCAGCAGAAGCGAAAGCTGAAGTGGTCGCTAAAGCCGATAAAGCTGACAAAAAAGCGAAAAAAACCGCTTAATAAGCAGCAGTAATAAAAAAACCCGCTGGCAGCGGGTTTTTTTATGTCCTGAAAACATTAAGCAAGCCGGTTTCTTATACCCTGGCGATTAACCTCAACTGTGAGTCTGAATTTCAGCCAGTGAGCCTTTAGCCAGCGCTTCTTTATAATGTTTACGGCATACAGAGACGTAACGTTCATTGCCGCCGATAACTACCTGCTCGCCCTCGTTGTAGGGTCGCCCCTGTTGATCAAGACGCAGCACCATGCTCGCTTTACGCCCGCAAAAGCAGATAGTTTTCAACTCCACCAGCTTATCTGACCATGACAACAGATATTGACTGCCCGTAAAAAGCTCACCGCGGAAATCTGTTCGCAGTCCATAACACAGGACGGGAATATCCAGTTCATCAACCACATCAGACAACTCATATACCTGCTGACGCGTCAAAAACTGGCATTCATCCACCAGAACACAATGAATCGGCTCAAGAGCATGCTCGGCGCTGATTTGCTCTATCAAAGACGTCTGCTGGTTAAACAACTTCGCCGGAGATGATAACCCAATCCGTGAACTTACCTTGCCTGCCCCAAAACGGTCGTCAATTTCAGCCGTATAGACCAGCGTCCGCATGCCACGTTCCTGGTAATTGTAGGACGACTGGAGTAACGCCGTGGACTTACCTGCATTCATCGCTGAGTAATAGAAATAAAGTTGCGCCATTGCCCGCAAAACCTCAATCAAAGTGTGATATTCCTGCGAAGGATTGTATCATATTTTAACTTTTTGCTTCCGAAAGCCTTATGCCGGGCACTGGCATTGCGATCGGCTACGCTACCCATACTGATTTTGCTTATTTCAACCTCATCTATGTTACTGCCAAAGAAACACACAATAAGCCATTACTGGTATCAACCTGGTATTAAAAATCGAGATTTTTCGCGCCAGGCTTCAGAAATTATTAATGTTTTATGCTCTCCACCCTGCTTTGAAGAACTAATAAGAAAGGTTGATATTTATCCACTGAAACTATAAATCTCATACGAATTATCAACAACGCCTTTCGAAACAATGCACCGTTTTGTTGCAACCGCCCCCACCCTTCTATATGTGCCTTTCGTCTGTCAGACCCGCATAAATTTAAGTTAGCGTTTTTATAAATGAGATATATAAAGGGGAAATTTGAATTCCTTACATTCTCACCTATTGCACCTCGCACATTAACGCTCTATTATTAGCCCAACAAACCACCCCAATATAAGTTTGAGATTACAAAAATGAGCGAAGCACTTAAAATTCTGAACAACATCCGTACTCTTCGTGCGCAGTCAAGAGAATGCACTCTCGAGACGCTTGAAGAAATGCTGGAGAAATTAGAAGTTGTCGTTAATGAACGTCGTGAAGAAGAAAGCGCTGCTGCTGCTGAAATCGAAGAACGCACCCGTAAACTGCAACAATACCGCGAGATGCTGATTGCTGACGGTATTGATCCTAACGAACTGCTGAATAGCATGGTAACCGCCAAAACCGGTACTAAAGCTAAACGCGCTGCGCGCCCGGCTAAATATAGCTATGTTGACGAGAACGGCGAAACTAAAACCTGGACAGGCCAGGGTCGTACTCCGGCAGTGATCAAAAAAGCAATGGATGATGAAGGCAAACAGCTGGATGACTTCCTGATCAATGAGTAATCCAACTCATTTTAAAAATCCCGCTAATGGCGGGATTTTTTTTGCCCGTAATATCGATTTATATTCGGTTTATGAGGATAACCGTGCATCGCTGAAGGTTTTTGCTCACACTATCGCCAGGGATTGTTATTCCCTCGTCTGCTAACAAGATTATCTTCCCCTGCTCAGAACACCGCCGGCGAATGGCAGGCAATAAAAAACCGGGAACTTATCCCGGTTTTTATTGTATCGCTAATGCAACTTAGCCTTTAGTCAGGCCAAGTTGACCTTGCAGCCAGCTTTTGAATTCTTCACCCAGGGTGTTGTGACGAATACCGTATTCGACAAATGCCTGCATATATCCGAGTTTATTACCGCAGTCATGGCTTTTGCCTTTCATATGATAGGCCTCAACCGTTTCTTTCTCGATAAGCATATCAATAGCATCAGTCAGCTGAATTTCATCACCGGCTCCCGGAGGGGTTTTCGCCAGCAGCGGCCAAATGTTTTCACTCAGCACATAGCGACCAACCACGGCAAGATTTGACGGGGCAACATCCGCTTTCGGCTTCTCAACAACCCCCACCATCGGCACGCTGTCCCCGGCGTTCAGTTGTGCGCCTTTGCAGTCAACAACACCGTATGCCGTGACATCAGCAACAGGCTCAACCATGATCTGGCTGGCGCCGGTTTCGTCGAAACGCTTAATCATCTCAGCAAGGTTATCCTGAGAGAGGTCAGATTCGAACTCATCAAGGATAACGTCAGGCAGAATCACCGCAACAGGTTCATTCCCTACCACCGGATGTGCGCACAGCACGGCATGGCCCAGACCTTTTGCCAGACCCTGGCGCACCTGCATAATGGTGACATGCGGTGGACAGATAGACTGCACTTCTTCCAGCAACTGACGCTTAACACGTTTTTCCAGCATCGCTTCAAGTTCAAAACTGGTATCGAAGTGGTTCTCGATAGAGTTTTTAGATGAGTGGGTAACCAGAACAATTTCGGTAATGCCCGCAGCAATACACTCATTCACGACATACTGAATTAATGGCTTATCAACCAGCGGCAGCATCTCTTTAGGAATGGCCTTTGTTGCCGGCAGCATCCTGGTTCCCAATCCCGCAACGGGGATAACTGCTTTTGTTACTTTTGAATTTAAGGCAGCCATTGAAAATCTCCTGGTCTGTTCACGCGTTGAGCATGCTCATGAATTTACACGCGACTGATTATATCAGTACCACCGCGACACACTGGTCTGAAAAGGGTGCGGCAATGTTTAATTAGGACTAATACGCAAAACTGTGGCGATAGTACCACTCGGAGAAACGCCCTGGTAAAGCTATCTGTTAAAATATGTAGCGATTGCTCATTCCGCAGACAACATTAAACGCAAACGCCCACCAGCCCCCCACACCTGACATTGCCAGGCGTCACAGCGCTGACTCAATTGATTAAGATAAGTATTGCCTAATGTCCCCAGCGGGACTCCATTACTGATCTGAATCTGGTGTTCACCCGTATTTAATGTGGCATTAAGCCCTGCCGAAACTAAAATAAGATTTTTTAATTCGCTATGATAATAACCAACCAGCAGAGGAAACTGCCCGGGCAAATTAGCCTGGCGCAGCAACTGATTAACTTGTTTAAGCAAACTCCCCATTTCTGGTAGCCTTTGATGCTGATGTGATAACTGCTCCTGTAACAAGCCATTGAACAGTGCACGGAGTAATAACGCAGCCAGCACGCCGTTATTTCCGGCTCGGGTCACATCAAGGCAATAAAACGCGAGGTCATTAGAGGAGATGGGTGCAATATCAAGAACCAGGCCTGGTTTATCAGCGGAAACAAGTTGGCGATAATTTACCCGACAGCCTGACATCTGTTGTTGCACAGGCGGTTGCAGCTCCTGCAAGAGTTTTGCCGCAAGCTGTGGATTTTCAACTAATGCGTCCCAGTCGTGAAATAATCTTTCTTCTTCTTCTACCCGTGAATTAAACATGTTCGGGTAGATGCAGGCGAACACGGTTTCTTTAAGGCGATTAAAGTCTTTTACCGGCTTAAGCAGCACATCCTGAACCCCCAGACGCAGCGCTTTGGCGATATCAGCTATATTATCAGTAGCCGAAATCACCAGAATGGGCAGTTGCAGCCCCTGATTGCGCATCTGTTCAACCAGCTGCAGACCGTTCATGCGTGGCATAGCGATATCGCAGATCATTAAATCCGGGGAGGCGGACTCCAGTTTTTCCAGCGCAACAATACCGTCCTCTGCCAGTACAGTTTCTGCGCCCAAAGAGGAAAACCAGGAATCCAGCAGGGAACGGAAGACGGGCTCGTCTTCAACGATCATTATCTGTTTTCCTGCTAACGGCTGTGTCATTCTTTCTCCCCTGCCCGACGATAGATAAATAGTGGCATGTTCTATCAATAATCGCCTGTCAAATTTCGCTTAAGTACCATAATAAAAAGGGACTCATATCGTTGCCCTTACCAGCGGTAATAGCTCATCAATTTTTTTCTCGACGGCTAACTGACCAGCGCTGATGGCCGCTTCTGCACGATGAAAGTCGAGGGTAGAAATTTGTGGGCACAGTGGTTGTAGCAGAATATCGGGTGGGTCGCCCGCCATACGGTTACGCTTAAGACGATTCTCAAGTACCTGAATAGAGGTGGTCATAATTTCCATAGCGCCACGCAGCAAGCCACCGCGTCGCCATGACACATCCATCAGCTTGAGCACGTCCCAGTAACTAAAAGAACGCACCCAGGTTTCCAGCTCAGGCAGTTTGCCGCAGGCGAAAGCCGCACCTACCAGTGAGCCGATTGAACATCCTGCCACCACATCTATGTGTATGCCTGCACGCTGCAACGCATTAATCACACCAATATGCGACCATCCTCTGGCAGAGCCAGACCCCAAAGCCAACCCTATTTTTACGCTTCTCATTACCTGGATTTCTGTCCCCCGGAACGACTGGCATAGCCACAACGCCATAGCTCAGTTAACATATCGCTACCCAGGCTTATGATGCCGTTTTATTTGTTCAGGAAGTCGATTGTGTCTCAACTCTGTCCCTGCGGTAGCGCAGTGGAGTATAGCTTATGTTGTCAGCCTTATCTGTCCGGTACGCAGGTAGCGCCAGATCCATCACATCTTATGCGCTCTCGCTACACCGCCTTTGTGCTAAAGCAGGCTGAATATCTGATTAATACCTGGCATCCTGATTGCCAGGCGGCGACTTTCCGCGAAGATATTGAAACAGGTTTTGCGCATACGCAATGGCAGGGCCTGACCCTGTTTGAGACAGCCGACGGCGCAAGCGAGAACGAAGGTTACGTAAGCTTTGTTGCCCGTTTCACTGAGCAAGGAAAATCGGGTGCCATTATCGAACGCTCGCGATTCTTAAAAGAGAGCGGGCGGTGGTACTATATTGACGGCAAGCGCCCTGCCTTGGGCCGAAATGATCCCTGCCCCTGCGGTTCGGACAAGAAATTTAAGAAGTGCTGCGGGCAATAAGCCCAGCAACACCCCATAGCAAACACCATCAACAGGATTTACCCGGCAATGCATTTATTACAACGTAAAATTCTGCGCACCATTTGCCCTGACCAGAAAGGTCTTATCGCGCGTATTACCAATATTTGTTACAAACACGAACTCAACATTGTACAAAACAATGAGTTTGTCGATCATCGTACCGGCCGCTTCTTTATGCGTACCGAACTGGAAGGCATTTTTAACGATGCGACATTGCTGGCCGACCTCGACAGCGCGTTGCCGGAAGGCTCCGTGCGCGAACTGAACCCGGCGGGTCAGCGTCGCGTGGTCATTCTGGTCACCAAAGAGGCGCATTGCCTGGGCGACTTGTTAATGAAAGCCAATTACGGTGGGCTGGATGTCGACATTGCGGCAGTCATTGGCAACCATGAAACACTGCGTACGCTGGTTGAACGTTTTGATATTCCGTTCGAACTGGTAAGCCATGAAGGCCTTACCCGGGAAGAGCACGACGAGCGGATGGCGCAGGCGATTGAAGCCCACCAGCCGGACTATGTGGTACTGGCGAAATATATGCGTGTGCTGACGCCGGACTTTGTCTCCCGCTTCCCGAATAAAATTATCAATATTCATCACTCATTCCTGCCAGCGTTTATTGGCGCTCGCCCATACCACCAGGCTTATGAACGCGGCGTGAAGATCATCGGTGCTACCGCTCACTATGTGAATGACAATCTCGATGAAGGTCCGATCATCATGCAGGACGTGATCCACGTCGACCACACCTACACCGCGGAAGATATGATGCGCGCAGGTCGTGATGTTGAGAAGAATGTATTGAGCCGTGCCCTGTACCAGGTACTGGCGCAGCGCGTATTCGTTTACGGTAACAGAACGATTATTCTTTAATCGCTAATGAAATGAATTGATTAGGTTTAATGCGTTACGGCTGAAAAGTACGCAAACGGTTCATTTCTGTAAAACGAATACTTTACAGCGGCGTGTCATTTGATATGATGCGCCCCGCTCCCCACTGCGGAAGCAGGCCAGTAGCGTTATGCATTACCCCGTGGTGGGGTTCCCGAGCGGCCAAAGGGAGCAGACTGTAAATCTGCCGTCATCGACTTCGAAGGTTCGAATCCTTCCCCCACCACCATTATTCACCACTGCAATGTGGTAACTCCGGTGATATTTGCAAAGTTTGCACTCATCGGGGAAGGGTAAGAACCTTCGACTAAGGTTCGACTCGAGCGAAAGCGAGAGAACGTTGCTGCAGGCAACGGCCCGAAGGGTGAGGAGCGAAGCGACGAATAATCCTTCCCCATCACCATCCTGCTTTATACAATTTGAATTACCCCTGGTGGGGTTCCCGAGCGGCCAAAGGGAGCAGACTGTAAATCTGCCGTCATCGACTTCGAAGGTTCGAATCCTTCCCCCACCACCATCTCTTCTTGTTACACCCCACTCAATTACACCTTATAAGCTATATGTTCTTCCGTCAGGGGGAGGATGAGAAGCTTCGACTAAGGTTCGATTCGAGCGAATGCGAGAAAGCGTTGCCGCAGGCAACGACCCGAAGAGTGAGGAGCGCAGCGACGAATGTTCCGTCCCCCACCACCATCTCTTCTTGTCACACCCCACTCAATTACACCTTATAAGCTATATGTTCTTCCGTCATCACCCTCTTTAAGCCTTATCGTTATCCGCTGTTACTAAAATCCAGGCAAAAAAAACCGCCCGTGACTGCCAGGCGGTTTGTTAAGACGTTAAGCGATTACAGCGCTTTCAGGATCGCATCCACAGTAGCTTTGGCATCGCCAAACAGCATCTGCGTGTTCTCTTTAAAGAACAGCGGGTTCTGTACGCCAGCGTAGCCGGTGTTCATGGAGCGCTTAAACACAATCACATTCTGCGCTTTCCATACTTCCAGCACCGGCATGCCCGCGATAGGGCTGTTCGGATCATCCTGCGCTGCCGGGTTAACGGTATCGTTGGCACCAATAACCAGTACGGTGTCAGTGTCGGAGAAATCATCATTGATCTCATCCATTTCCAGTACGATATCGTACGGCACATTCGCTTCCGCCAGCAGTACGTTCATATGGCCTGGCAGACGTCCCGCAACCGGGTGAATACCAAAGCGCACTTTAATACCACGCGCACGAAGCTTTTCGGTGATTTCAGCCACCGGATACTGAGCCTGAGCAACAGCCATACCATAGCCGGGGGTGATGATGACAGAGTGCGAGTTTTTCAGCAGATCCGCCGTATCTTCCGCATTGATTTCACGGTGCTCACCGACTTCTTCTGACGCCCCCGTAGAGGAACCATCGGTACCAAAGCCACCGGCGATAACGCTGAAGAATGAACGGTTCATTGCCTTACACATAATGTAAGACAGAATCGCCCCTGAAGAACCCACCAGCGCACCGGTCACAATCAGCAAATCGTTGCCCAACATAAAGCCTGCCGCCGCTGCCGCCCAACCGGAGTAGGAGTTCAGCATAGAGACCACAACAGGCATATCTGCACCGCCGATGGACGCCACCAGATGCCAGCCAAACACCAGCGCAATCGCGGTCATCACCAGCAGCGCCAGAACCTGAGTAGCAACGCTGTCAGTGCGAACGAATACAACCAGCAGCAGGAAGGAGACCACCAGGGCGGCAAGGTTCAGCTTGTGGCGATGCGGCAGCATCAGCGGCTTTGAAGACAGTTTGCCGCACAACTTACCAAAGGCCACGACAGAACCCGTGAAGGTCACCGCGCCAATAAAGATACCGAGGAATACTTCCGTCAGATGAATGTTGACCAGAATCTGTTCCAGGCCCGCTTCGTGGTAGATGTAGCTATTAAAGCCCACCAGCACCGCAGCCAGACCCACAAAGCTGTGCAGTACCGCAACCAGCTCCGGCATACCGGTCATTTCAACTTTCCGCGCCAGACGGATACCGATCGCGCCACCAATGATCATCGCCACCAGGATCCATGCCACGTTACCAGTGTCAGGCCCAAAAATAGTGGCAATCAGCGCAATCGCCATCCCGGCGATGCCGAAACGGTTACCCTGCTGAGAGGTTTCGTGCTTCGATAGCCCCGCCAGGCTGAAAATAAACAGGATCGCGGCAACAATGTATGCAGCAGTTACTAATCCTCCAGACATTTGCTACCCCTTAGTTCTTCCGGAACATTTTCAGCATGCGCTGAGTGACGGTGAAACCACCAAAAATATTAATGCTGGCGATCAGTACAGCGATAAAGCTCAGGAAGCTAACCCAGCCGCCATGACCAATCTGTAAAAGCGCCCCAACCACAATAATGCCGGAGATGGCGTTCGTTACCGACATCAGCGGCGTATGCAGCGCATGCGATACGTTCCACACCACGTAGTAACCCACCACACAGGCCAGGGCGAACACGGTGAAGTGGCCAAGGAACTCCTTCGGCGCAACGTCAGCAAGCCAGCCAAACAGCACGACAACCAGTGCCATAATGCCGTATTTGATCCATGGCGATGCCGGTTTTGCTTCAACTTTTGCCGCAGGGGCGGCTTTTGCTGCAGCCTGAGGCTGGGCGGATACCTGAATCGGCGGAGCCGGCCAGGTCACTTCACCGTCACGAATGACGGTCACGCCGCGCACCACTACATCCTCGAAATCGACCGCCACATTGCCATCTTTCTCTTTGCAGAGCAGCTTAAGCAGGTTGACCAGGTTGGTGCCGTAGAGCTGGGAAGATTGCGCAGACAGGCGGCCCGGCAAGTCGGTGTAACCAATAATTTTGACGCCATTGGCTGTTGTAACGACTTCATTAGAGACGGTGTATTCACAGTTGCCGCCGTTTTGCGCCGCCAGATCCACCACCACACTGCCAGACTTCATGGAGTCGACCATTTCACGGGTAATTAGCTTCGGAGCAGGTTTGCCCGGAATCAGTGCCGTGGTGACGATAATATCGACATCTTTCGCCTGAGCGGCGAAGAGTTCCATTTCTGCTTTAATGAAGGCTTCAGACATTACCTTCGCGTAGCCGTCGCCGCTACCCGCTTCTTCTTTGAAATCCAGCTCAAGGAACTCAGCGCCCATACTCTGGACCTGTTCCTTCACTTCTGGTCGGGTATCGAATGCGCGAACAATCGCCCCAAGGCTGTTAGCCGCGCCAATCGCCGCCAGACCCGCCACACCCGCACCGATCACCATGACTTTCGCTGGCGGCACTTTGCCTGCCGCCGTGATTTGCCCGGTAAAGAAACGACCAAACTGGTGCGCCGCTTCAACGATAGCGCGATAGCCCGCAATGTTAGCCATCGAGCTTAATGCATCCAGCGACTGAGCGCGTGAAATACGCGGCACGGAGTCCATCGCCATCACGGTAACATTACGTGCGGCCAGTTTTTCCATCAGCTCGCTGTTTTGCGCAGGCCAGATAAAACTCACCAGGGTTGTACCAGGGTTAAGCAACGCGATTTCATCATCGCCAGGAGCATTCACCTTGAGAATAATATCTGACTGCCAGACATCATTGCCGTCCACAACGGAGGCGCCAGCCTCGGTAAAGGCATGATCGTCGAAACTTGCCAGCTTGCCAGCGCCGCTTTCAATCGCGACGGTGAAACCCAATTTAAGCAGTTGCTCGACCGTTTTCGGCGTCGCCGCAACGCGGGTTTCATTGGCCAACCGTTCTTTTGGTACACCAATACGCATAGTTTTCCCTTCCATCGATTTTAGATGATGGTTTGTCAGTGATGACCGGGCAGCACAATCACAAATACATCTGCGAAGAGGTGCATCCCGGAAAATAAAACAGTAACAAACTTTCTATAACCTACTGAAAATCACGCTTGTGATCTAGCACCAGAAAACAGAAATTCCTTTTTTATCTGTGAAAACCGGGTAACAGCACAAGCTGGCATGGTTATTTCCCTTTAATTCGTCACAACAGGCCGATATTCCGCTCATGTGGCGGGGCAAAACACGATTTATCTCCATCAATAAACAGGCAATTAACAAAGTATTAACCTAAAAAATGCGTATGCTTTATCGCTTTTGATGGTCAAGCGGGTGTTTTTTCAACATATCACTAAAGGTTATCGAAAAACGTCTTCCGGGTAGCACGCGCAGTGAAAAATGACGCAGACAGTAGTGATATTTAAATGCAATAATCTCCAACGTTTTTTAGACAACTACCACACCAGTAACTGGTTTGCGCAAGGCGAAGGATTATTTTTATGAAGCATAAGTTCACCCTCCTGGCGTCAGCATTTCTGTCCGTAACGGCCCTGTCGGCAAATGCAGCGACAGAGTTAACGCCGGAGCAAGCAGCAGCGTTAAAACCCTATGACCGTGTTGTAATTAATGGTCGCTATAACTCGATTGGCGATGCCGTCAACGCTGTTTCCAACCGTGCAGATAAAGAAGGCGCGGCCTCATTCTATGTTGTGGACATGTCAGACTTCGGCAACAGCGGCAACCAGCGTGTCAGCGCCGATTTGTACAAGGCCGATGCGCCGAAAGCCGATACCGTCAAACTCCGCGTGATGAATGGCGTGACCGAATTACCTAAAGATCAAGCCATTGCACTGGAACCTTTTGACACGGTAAGCGTGCAGGGTTTTTATCGTACCCAGCCTGAAGTCAACGATGCCATCAGCAAAGCGGCAAAAGCCAAAGGCGCGGCGTCGTTCTATATCGTGCGTCAGGTTGACGCCAACCAGGGCGGCAACCAGATGATTACCGCCTACGTGTATAAAGCCGATGCGAAAAAACGCGTACTGCAAAGCCCGGATGCGATTCCTCGTGACTCTGAAGCCGGACGCGCAGCACTGGCGAAAGGTGGCGAAGAAGCCAAAAACGTCGAAATCCCAGGCGTTGCCACCAGCGCGGCTCCGAGCTATGAAGTGGGACGTTTCTTTGAAACGCAAAGTTCAAAAGCTGGCCGTTACACGGTAAATCTGCCTGATGGCACCAAAATCGAAGAGGTGAATAAGGTCACTGCTGCGCAAATGGTGCCGTTTGACAGCATCAAGTTCACCGGTAACTACGGCAACATGACGGAAATCTCCTATCAGGTTGCCAAGCGTGCGGCGAAGAAAGGTGCGAAGTACTACCATATTACCCGCCAGTGGCAGGAAAACGGCAGTAACATCACCATCAGCGCGGACCTCTACAAGTAATTCTCGCGTTTAAAGGCGGCATCAGTCGCCTTTTTTTCATTTTTTCTGCAAATTTCAGCCATCCTGCATTGCAGGCCATTGCGACTCTCCGTAAAATCCCGCGCCTTAGTCATATCCACCATTTTTATGCGCTTGTGCAAAATAATTATTCTGGATTGAGTTCTTTCTTAACAGGATACCCATGGAAAAGAAACTTGGCTTGAGTGCTTTAACTGCGTTGGTTCTTAGCTCAATGCTGGGAGCGGGTGTATTCAGCCTTCCGCAAAATATGGCGCAGGTCGCCAGTCCTTTGGCTTTACTGATTGGCTGGGCGATTACCGGCACCGGGATCCTGTTCCTCGCTTTTGCGATGTTAATTTTGACCCGCATCCGCCCCGATCTGGATGGCGGGATTTTCACCTATGCCCGAGAAGGTTTTGGCGAATTAATCGGATTTTGTTCGGCGTGGGGATACTGGCTGTGCGCGGTTATCGCCAACGTCTCCTACCTGGTTATCGTCTTTTCCGCCCTTAGCTTCTTTACCGACACACCTGAATTACGCCTGTTTGGCGACGGAAACACCTGGCAATCTATCGTCGGCGCTTCCGTGCTGCTGTGGGTTGTGCATGCGCTGATTTTGCGCGGAGTACAGACAGCCGCCAGTATTAACCTCGCCGCGACGCTGGCAAAACTGGTGCCTCTGGGTCTGTTTATTGCTCTTGCGACCCTTGCCTTTCATTTTGATACCTTCCGGCTCGATTTTTCAGGTATTGAACTTGGCGTACCGGTCTGGGAGCAGGTGAAAAATACCATGCTCATCACTCTGTGGGTCTTTATCGGGGTCGAAGGCGCTGTGGTGGTTTCGGCCCGCGCCCGCAATAAGCAGGATGTTGGACGCGCCACGCTGATGGCCGTTCTGGCGGCACTGGCGGTCTATCTGCTGGTGACGTTACTGTCGATGGGGGTGATTGCCCGCCCGGAGCTGGCAGCGATGCGTAATCCTTCCATGGCCGGTCTGATGGTGAATTTGATGGGATCCTGGGGCGATGTGGTCATTGCGGCCGGATTAATTGTTTCTGTCTGCGGAGCCTATCTGAGCTGGACGATTATGGCCGCCGAGGTTCCGCTGCTGGCGGCAACCCACAAAGCCTTCCCGCGGATCTTCGCCTGGCAGAATAAAAACAACGCCCCGTCAGCTTCGCTCTGGCTCACCAATATTAGCGTTCAGGTTTGTCTGGTGCTGATCTGGCTCACAGGTTCAGATTACAACACCCTGTTGACCATTGCGTCGGAGATGATTCTGGTCCCTTATTTGCTGGTGGGGGCATTTTTATTCAAAGTTGCCTGCCGCCCATTGCATAAAGCCGTCGCTGTTGGCGCCTGTGTCTATGGTTTGTGGTTGCTGTATGCGTCCGGTCCGATGCATTTGCTGCTCTCGGTTGTGCTCTATGCGCCGGGGCTGTTGGTGTTTATGTACGCCCGCAGAACGCATGACATAACCAGCCTGCTCAAACGCCGGGAACAGGTGCTGATCGCTTTTCTCTTGATCGCCGCCGTTCCGGCCACGTGGATGTTGATGGGGTAAGAGGATCTTCCCCATCGTTAATGGAGAAACCCGATGGGAAAGACCAAAGCGCGTCCGATTTTGATTACTGGTGGAGGTCGACGTATCGGCCTCGCCCTTGCCCACCATTTACTCAGCCAGCAACAGCCCGTCATTGTGAGCTACCGGACGCATTATCCGGCAATCGACCAGTTAGAGAAGGCAGGAGCGGTCTGTATTCAGGCCGACTTCAGTACCGATGAGGGAATTAACGCCTTCGCCGCAAGGGTTAAAACGGAAACCTCTGGCCTGCGGGCCATTATTCATAATGCCAGCGACTGGCAGGCAGAAAAGCGCGGCACGCCGCTGACGGACGTGCTGTCAAACATGCTGCAAATTCACGTCCACGCCCCCTATCTGCTTAATCACGCGCTGGAGGGTCTGCTGCGCGGATTCGGCCACGCCGCCAGTGATATCATCCACATAACGGATTATGTCGTTGAGTGCGGCAGCGATAAGCATATCGCCTATGCCGCCAGTAAAGCGGCGCTGGATAATATGACCCGCTCCTTTGCCAAAAAGCTCGCCCCGGAGGTAAAAGTCAACGCCATTGCCCCTGCGATGATTTTGTTCAATGAATCTGATGACGCTGAATATCGCCAGCAGGCATTGAATAAATCACTGATGAAAATCGCCCCTGGCGAGAAAGAGATCCTTGATATCGTCGATTATCTGCTGACCAGCTGTTATGTCACCGGACGCAGTTTTGCTGTTGATGGCGGCCGTCCGCTACGTTAATTAATGGAAGCGGCTCCAGAAGAAAATCAGTACCCATGCGCTGAGGCTCCAGCAGATAACGGCTCCGCCCAGCGCTGGTCCCAGGCGCATAAAACCAGTGAAGTACCATAGCGAAAGCAGATAAAGAAAGTAGGGAATGATGGACCACATACCGAATACGATGGTGGTGCGCAGCGCATCAATGCCCCGCTCGCTGGCCACAATATAGTGAGCAATCAAGGCAAATGTCGGAAATAAGGGGATCAGCCCGGCAATATAGTAATTTTTGGTTTTGGCTAAAATGCCAATCAGAAGCACCACCAGAGCACCTAATGCCGCTTTTATCACCAGCCCCATACATATACCTATAATTCATAAACAACAAAGACCTACAGCATAACGGAAGCCCGCTCTTTTAGAAAAGATTAATGGCAGGTTCCTCCAAGGCGGTGTATGTTTTCTTTTTCGACTCAGTACGATGACATATGAACAAACTCGTTTTTGTGGAAGATGACCCGGAAGTGGGCGCATTGATCGCAGCCTATCTGGGCAAACACGATATGGATGTTATTGTTGAACCTCGTGGCGATCGCGCCGAAGAGGTTATCGCCCGTGAAGATCCGGAGCTGGTGCTGCTGGACATTATGCTGCCGGGCAAAGACGGTATGACGCTGTGCCGTGATTTACGCAAAACCTGGAACGGTCCTATCGTGCTGCTCACCTCCCTCGACAGCGATATGAATCATATTCTTTCTCTCGAGATGGGGGCTAACGACTATATTCTCAAAACGACGCCGCCCGTAGTATTGCTGGCACGGTTGCGCCTGCATCTGCGCCAGCGCGCTGAAGTGACGCAACATGAACCCGCCCCGGCACTCAGGCAGCATAAGACGCTGAGATTTGGCAGCCTGACCATCGATCCGGTCAATCGCCAGGTGCTACTCTCCGGCGAGCAGGTTATCCTCTCAACCGCGGATTTCGATCTGCTCTGGGAGCTTGCCACCCATGCCGGGCAGATTATGGATCGCGATGCATTACTTAAAAACCTGCGCGGCGTCACTTATGACGGTATGGATCGCAGTGTTGACGTAGCCATTTCCCGCTTACGCAAAAAGCTGCTTGATAACGCCACTGAGCCCTACCGCATTAAAACCGTGCGCAATAAAGGCTATCTCTTCGCCCCACACGCCTGGGATAACTGAGTTCGCTTATCATCCACCGGTGCCGCCATGAAAAAGCTTTTCGTCCAGTTTTATCTGCTATTGTTTGTCTGCTTTCTGGTGATGACCATGCTGGTGGGACTGGTATATAAATTTACCGCCGAGCGTGCTGGCCGCCAGTCTCTTGATGATTTGATGAAAAGCTCGCTGTATCTGATGCGCAGCGAACTGCGGGAAATTCCACCTCACCAGTGGAACAAGACCCTCAAAGATCTGGATTTAAACCTGTCCTTCAATTTACGCATTGAGCCAATGAGCAAGTACCGGCTCGATCCTCCCGCCGACCAGCGCATGCGCGAAGGTGACATAGTAGCGCTCGATTCCGAGTACACGTTTATTCAGCGTATTCCCCGCAGCCATTACGTGCTGGCAGTGGGGCCGGTGCCCTATCTGTTTTATATGCATGAGATGCGCATTCTGGATATTACGCTGATGGTGTTTATCGCCATTTCCCTTGCCTTCCCGGTATTTATCTGGATGCGCCCCCACTGGCAGGAGATGTTGCGCCTGGAGTCAGCAGCGCAACGCTTTGGCGAAGGTCACCTTGAGGAGCGTATTCATTTCGACAGCACCTCCAGCTTCGAGCGCTTAGGCATCGCCTTCAACCAGATGGCCGATAATATTAACGCCCTGATTGCCAGTAAGAAACAGCTCATTGATGGCATTGCCCATGAGTTGCGCACGCCGCTGGTCAGGTTACGTTATCGTCTCGAAATGAGTGACAACCTGAATGAAAGTGAACATGCCGCGCTGAATCGCGATATCGGCCAGCTTGAAGCCCTGATCGAAGAGCTACTGACGTATGCCCGTCTTGACCGACCGCAAAACGAACTTAAGCTCACGACTCCCGATTTCGCCGCATGGATTGCCAGCTATATGGCAGATGTCCGTATCGTCAACCCTGCTCGCCAACTGCTGCTGAGTCATGAAAATGCTGACTATGGCGCGCTGGATATGCGTTTAATGGAGCGGGTGCTGGATAATCTTATCAATAATGCGCTGCGTTATTGTGAAAGCAGGGTACAGGTGACGCTGGTACGCGACGGTGCCAGCGCCTTACTGAGCGTTGAGGATGACGGCCCGGGCATTGCTCCTGATGAGCGCCAGCGCGTGTTTGAACCCTTTGTTCGCCTCGATCCCAGCCGCGATCGGGCGACCGGAGGCTGCGGCCTGGGGCTGGCGATTGTCCACTCCATTGCGCAGGCGATGGGCGGTGAAGTCACCTGCGATGCGAGCGCTGCCGGCGGCGCCAGGTTCAATTTTCGCTGGCCGATTTACCACAATATTGATCTGCCCTGAAAAGCGAAGTGACCAGGCTTTTCAGGCAGTACCTGATGTGTTATATCAAAAGTATGTTGTAACTAATTGGGTATCCTGATGGCAAGCTATGACCTTATCGAACGTCTGAACACCACCTTTCGACAACTGGAAAGAGAACTGGCAGATTTTACGACCACACTTGCAGAATGCAGATTGCTGGCCGGACGGGTATTCTCCCTGCCAGAGGTCGAAAAAGGGGCGGAACACGACCCCTTACCCACCATTGAAGTGAAGCAGCATATCGGCAAACAGGCCGCCGGGCTGGCGCTGAAACATTACACCCATCTTTTTATTCAGCAACAGTCGGAAAAGCGCAGCAGTAAGTCCGCCGTGCGGTTACCGGGGGTTATCTGTTATCAGGTCGACGCCCCAACCCGCAGCCAACTGGAAACCTCAGTCAATACCATCAATGCGCTGAAAATGACCTTTGAGCGCATCGTTACTCTGGAGTCCGGTCTGCCCTCTGCGGCCCGCTTTGAGTGGGTGCATCGTCATTTGCCCGGACTTATCACCCTCAACGCCTATCGCACACTGAGCGTGCTCCGCGACCCGGCAACTCTGCGCTTTGGCTGGGCGAACAAACATATTATCAAGAACTTTAGCCGCGACGAGGTGCTGGCTGTACTGGATAAAAGCCGTAAGTCTCCGCGCGCAGTCGCTCCATGGACCAGGGAACAATGGCAGGAGCGGATTGAGCAGGAGTATCAGGATATTGCCGCGCTACCTCAGCAGGCCAGGCTGAAAATCAAACGCCCGGTCAAAGTTCAGCCCATTGCCCGCGTCTGGTACTCCGGCTCGCAAAAGCAGGTGCAGTACGCCTGCCCCACGCCATTGATTGCCCTGGTATCCGAAGAACAGGGAGGGAAGGTGCCGGACATTGGCGAGTTGCTTAACTACCAGGCCGACAATGTTCAGCATCGGTATAAACCGCAGGCGCAGCCGTTGACATTAATTATTCCCCGGTTGCACCTCTACCTCGCCAGTTAGGCCGGTTTCATACTGCCGACCATCGATTCAGGACGAACCCAGGTATCGAACTCGGCTTCCGTCAGGTAGCCGAGCACCAGCGCCGCAGCCTTCAGCGTCAGCCCTTCCTTATGCGCTTTTTTGGCAATTTCCGCGGCTTTGTCATAACCGATATGCGTATTCAGGGCCGTGACCAGCATCAGCGATTCATTGAGTAACTGTTCGATCCGATCCCGGTTCGGCTCAATACCCACCGCGCAGTGCTCATTGAAGCTTTCCATGCCGTCTGCCAGCAAACGCACCGACTGCAGGAAATTATGGATAACCATCGGCCGGAAAACGTTCAGCTCGAAGTTGCCCGCCGCCCCGCCCATGTTGACGGCCACATCGTTGCCCAGCACCTGGCAACAGAGCATGGTCATCGCCTCGCACTGCGTGGGGTTCACTTTACCCGGCATGATGGAGCTACCCGGCTCGTTTTCAGGAATCGCGATTTCGCCAATCCCGCAACGCGGACCAGAGGCCAGCCAGCGCACATCGTTGGCAATTTTCATCAATGACGCCGCCAGCCCTTTCAGCGAACCGTGAGCGTGGACCAGCGCATCGCAGGTCGCCAGCGCTTCAAACTTGTTGGGCGCGGTGATAAAAGGCTGGCGGGTAAATGATGCCAGCTCTTGTGCCACTCTTACGGCATATTCCGGATGGGTGTTCAGCCCGGTACCTACCGCCGTCCCCCCTAGGGCGAGTTCACTTAAATGCGGTAAACTCAGCTCAATATGTTTGAGGTTATGCTCAAGCATCGCCACCCAGCCAGAAATTTCCTGCCCAAGGGTTAAGGGTGTGGCGTCCTGTAGGTGGGTGCGACCAATTTTGACAATATCCGCGTAAGCAACGGCTTTCTGATGCAGGGTTTTCTTCAGCACATGCAGTTGAGGAATAAGATGCTCACGCAGGGCAATGATCGCCGCAACGTGCATCGCGGTCGGGAAAACGTCATTCGAGCTTTGGCTTTTGTTGACGTCATCATTAGGATGCACTTTACGCGCCATTCCGCGCTCGCCACCAAGCAGCTCACTGGCGCGGTTAGCCAGCACCTCATTCATATTCATATTGCTCTGGGTACCGGAACCGGTTTGCCAGATAGCCAGCGGAAACTCATCCGGATGTTTTCCGCTGAGCACTTCATCCGCCGCCGCAATAATCACCTGCGCTTTATCTGCCGCCAGCAGTCCTAAATCCTGGTTGACCTTTGCCGCTGCCCGTTTGGTCAGCGCCAGGGCATAGATAAGCGAGACCGGCATTTTTTCCGTCGAAATACGAAAATGCTCAAGTGAGCGCTGGGTTTGCGCTCCCCAAAGTTTATCTACCGGGACGTCAATCGCGCCCATTGAATCTGTTTCACGGCGTGCCGTTGTCATTACCTTCTCCCTGTTACGAAGTGATGTTGAGTACCGACATTGCTCACCTGCAAACAAAGCGTAAGTATTGATGCTTGTTATGACGACGTTTATTGCTTCGTGCGCTTAAATGGGCGCAAAAAACCGCCCCGAAGGGCGGATATGATTATTTTACGCAGCGGCCGCACTGGCCCGACTGGATCTGCTGAAAGAAATCATTGCCTTTATCATCGACCAGAATAAAGGCCGGGAAATCCTCTACCTCAATTTTCCAGATGGCTTCCATTCCCAGTTCCGGGTAAGCCACGCATTCAAGGCTCTTGATACTGTTCTGCGCCAGAATTGCAGCCGGGCCGCCGATGCTACCAAGGTAGAAACCACCATGGCGGTGACAGGCATCCGTCACCTGCTGGCTGCGATTTCCCTTCGCCAGCATAACCATACTCCCGCCCTGGGACTGCAATTGATCAACATACGAGTCCATACGGCCTGCGGTTGTTGGCCCCAGCGAACCGGAGGCATAGCCTTCTGGCGTCTTGGCCGGACCGGCATAATAAATAGGGTGATCTTTAACGTATTGCGGTAACGGCTTACCTTCATCCATCAACTCTTTGAGTTTGGCATGGGCGATATCTCGCGCCACGATGATGGTGCCGGTCAGTGACAGCCGCGTGGAAACCGGATATTTCTTGAGCTGGCCGAGGATCTCTTCCATTGAGCGGTTGAGATCCACCTTAATGGCCTCCCCTTCTCCCGCCTGGCGCAACGACTCAGGAATAAATTTACCCGGATTTTGCTCCAGTTTTTCCAGCCAGACGCCTTCGCGGTTAATTTTGCCTTTGATATTGCGGTCAGCCGAACAGGAGACACCCATTCCCACCGGGCATGAGGCCCCGTGGCGCGGCAGACGCACAACACGAATATCGTGGGCAAAGTATTTACCGCCAAACTGCGCGCCAAGCCCGAGTTGCTGAGCTTCCAGCAGCAATTCGTTCTCAAGCTGCACGTCACGAAACGCCTGTCCGTGCTCGTTTCCTTCCGTCGGCAAACCGTCGTAATACTTTGTTGAGGCGAGTTTGACGGTTTTCAGTGTCGCTTCCGCGCTGGTCCCGCCAATCACAAAAGCGATATGGTACGGCGGGCAGGCGGCGGTGCCCAGAGTACGCATCTTCTCCACCAGATAGTTTTTCAGCTTTCCGGGACTGAGCAGCGCTTTGGTTTCCTGATACAGATAAGTTTTATTGGCTGAACCGCCGCCCTTGGCAATACACAGGAATTTGTATTCGTCCCCATCCACGCTGTACAAATCAATCTGCGCCGGCAGATTAGTGCCGGTATTCACCTCTTTGTACATATCCAGCGCGGCATTTTGCGAATAGCGCAGGTTGTCTTCGGTATAGGTAGCGTAGACACCTCTGGCCAGTGCGGCTTCATCGCCACCGCCGGTCCAGACACGCTGGCCTTTTTTGCCCATGATAATCGCCGTGCCCGTGTCCTGACAGGTAGGCAGGATCCCTTTGGCGGCTATCTCGGAGTTACGCAAAAATTGCAGAGCGACGTACTTGTCATTTTCACTGGCCTCAGGATCGCTGAGGATATCGGCTACCTGTTGCTGGTGAGCCGGTCGCAGCAAAAAAGAGGCATCATGGAAGGCATGCCGGGCCAGCAATGTCAGCGCTTGCGGATCTACTTTGAGGATCTCCTGACCATCAAATTCGGCCACTGACACGTAATCACTGCTGAGCAAATAGTACTGGGTATCGTCCTTTTTCAACGGAAAAGGATCTTGATAAGTAAAGGTTTTAGTCGACATTGTTCTCTCACTTACGACACAGTCTGATTATTGTTCGGCAGGACGTCCATCTGCCACAAAAAAGCGAGTCCGCATATCCTACACAATTATTTAACAAAAACTGAGACTAGTACGACTTTTTATATGCGCTAATTACATCGCGGCGCTTTATTGCTTTAATACCTGCACTTACGTTGAACATAATTAAGGGCGGGATAATGCAAAAACTGATCAACTCCGTGCAAAACTATGCCTGGGGAAGTAAAACTGCGTTAACGGAACTCTACGGCATTGCCAATCCTGACAATCTGCCCATGGCAGAATTGTGGATGGGAGCACACCCAAAGAGCAGTTCATCTGTACAGGATGCCGGGGGCAATCCGCAATCGTTACGGCAGGTGATTGAGCGTGATTCCGAGGCACTGCTGGGCGCGGCGGTTGCCCGACGTTTCGGTGAGTTACCTTTTCTGTTTAAAGTGCTGTGCGCCGATCAACCGCTTTCTATCCAGGTGCATCCCAACAAGCAGGCTTCGGAAATCGGCTTTGCTAAAGAGAATGCCGCCGGTATTCCACTCAGCGCCGCCGAGCGAAATTACAAAGATCCGAATCATAAACCCGAGCTGGTTTTCGCCCTTACGCCTTTCCTGGCGATGAATGCCTTTCGTCCTTTCACTGAAATTGCCTCGCTGCTTCAGCCGGTCGCCAGCGCCCATACGGCAATCGACCATTTTCTGAAGGCACCGGCGGCTGACACACTGAGCCAGCTGTTTGCCGGTCTGTTAAGTATGCAGGGGGAGGAAAAATCCCACGCGCTGAACGTGCTCAACGCCGCGCTTAACACTCAGCAGGGTGAGCCCTGGGAGACTATCCGCGCTATCTCGGCGTTCTACCCTGACGACAGCGGCCTGTTCTCCCCTCTGCTACTGAACGTGGTCAAACTTAATCCGGGTGAAGCGATGTTCCTGTTCGCTGAAACACCCCATGCCTATCTGCAAGGCGTGGCGCTGGAAGTGATGGCCAACTCGGATAACGTGCTGCGCGCGGGTCTGACACCTAAATACATTGATATCCCCGAACTGGTTGCCAACGTCAAATTCAGCGCCAAACCGGCCAGTGAATTGCTGACTCAACCGGTCAAAGAAGGGTCCACCCTTGAGTTTCCCATCCCTGTTGCAGATTTCGCCTTTTCCCTGCATGAGCTTGCCGCAACCCCCGTAGAGCTGGCGCAGCAAAGCGCAGCCATTGTGTTCTGCGTGGAAGGTGAAGCCGTGCTCAGTAAGGGAAATACGCAGCTGATACTGAAACCGGGCGAGTCCGCGTTTGTGGCGGCCAACGAATCGCCGGTGAGCGTGAGCGGCGCTGGCCGCATTGCGCGGGTCTACAATAAGCTGAACTAAGTTACTGAACTTTTTAGCAAGGATTGCTAAGATTTATTCAGCCTTTTCATCAATCCAGGCGGATTATCCCGCCTGGTTTTCTTTTTAGGGATAAATGTTATGAAAAAATCGCTGGTTGCTGCGGGCGTTATTGTTGCCCTGGGCGTGGTCTGGACCGGGGGTGCCTGGTATACAGGAAAACAACTTGAAAGCCGTATGACACAAATGGTGGCGGCTGCAAATAGTCAGATAGCACGCGTTGCGCCACAAGCCAGCGTAGTCATCTCCTCGCAAAATTATCAGCGCGGCCTGTTCAGCAGCCAGCTTGAGCTGGTGATTAAACCTGCCGATGGCAGAGAGAATCCCTGGCTTAAAGCGGGGCAAAGTATTGTTCTGCATGAAGTGGTAGACCATGGTCCCTTCCCGCTGGCAGAGCTCAAATCATTCAGTTTGATCCCGTCAATGGCCTCTGTTCACTCAACGCTTGTGAACAATGAGGTCACGAAGCCGCTGTTCGATATTGCCAAAGGTGAATCACCCTTTGTTGTCGATACCCGTATTGGCTACGCCGGCGACTCCCGTAGCGATATCTCTCTGCGCCCGCTCAACTCAGAAAAAGAGGGCAAGAAAGTGGCCTTTAGCGGTGGTGACTTCCGCCTGAGCACCGATAAAGACGGCAACACCATGACCTTCAGCGGCCAGGTACAGAGCACGCTGGTTGACGCGGTAAACGAATACAACCAGCGGGTACAGGTCTCCTTCAATAACCTGAAAACGGAAGGGAGCTCTGAACTTTCCAGCTTTAACGAGCGTCTTGGTAGCCAGAAGCTGACGCTGGACAAGCTGGCGATTGCCGTCGAAAACAAAGAGATGGCCGTGCTGGAAGGCATGGATCTGAATGCAAAATCTGAAGTTGCCGCCGACAAGAAAAATATCGACAGTCTGATTGATTATACGATTGGCAGCCTTAAAGTTCAGGGCCAGGATCTCGGCAGCGGCAAGCTGACACTGAAAGTGGGCCAGATTGATGGCCAGTCCTGGCACCAGTTCAGGCAGCAGTATACCGACCAGACTCAGGCGCTGATGGCGCAGCCAGAGGTGGTAAAAGACCCGGTGCTGTACCAGCAGAAAGCCGCAGAAGCGTTCATTAGTGCACTGCCTTTGCTGCTGAAAGGCGAACCTGTTGTTACCGTCGCGCCACTGAGCTGGAAAAACGCCAAAGGCGAGACGGCGTTTAACCTGTCACTGTTCCTGAAGGATCCGGCAACAAACACCGCGCCGGCGCAGACGCTTGCCGATGAAGTGGATCGTAATGTGAAATCACTGGACAGCAAACTCACCATCCCAATGGATATGGCGGTTGAGTTTATGACCCAGGTAGCAAAACTTGAGGATTATCAGCAGGCTGAAGCGGAAAAACTCGCCAGTCAGCAGGTAAAAGGCTTAGCGGCGATGGGACAGATGTTCCGCATCACTACCCTGGAAAACAACACTATCGGCGCCAGCCTTCAGTACGCGAATGGCCAGGTAACGCTCAATGGCGAAAAGATGTCGCTTGAAGAGTTTGTCGGTATGTTCGGCCTGCCAGCATTGGGGCAGATGGGCGCAGAAGAACCGGAAGAAGAAGCTCCGGCGGATCCAGCAGAGCCCGCCGTACCTGCGGTACCGCAACAGTAATGAATGGCCCCTCTGCGGAGGGGCTTTTTTATGGGCTAACCTCCAGCCCCGGCGTCAACATCACATGGTGCAATGCTCGCTCAGGCTCCTCAATACGTTGCAGAATACGCTCTGCAAGCAGATAGCCCATTTCTTTGCCCGAGAGGGTAGCCCAGGTGACCGGGATATCATATTGCCCTTGTTCCCATGCGTCGGCAAAAGCGGCCAGCGATACCTGCTGTTCGAAGTAGCGATCCATTCCACTTCCGGTCTGGCGTCCCGCCCGCATCAGACCGAACCATGCACCTACGGCAGTAGGACCGTTATGGCAGACAACCGCATCAATCGTTGGATTATGGCTAAGGAGTAGCTGTATCGCTTCTGCGGCCTGCTTCTGGCTGGCGTCACACTCTACAACCCAGTCGCTATGAAACGGCAGACCAAACTTTAGCAGTGTGGCGCAGTAACCGCCGACACGCTCGGCACGAATCAGCGACGAGCTTTCCCCCCCTAACCAGGCAATGCGCTGATGTCCCTTTTGAATAAGATGCTCCGTCACCCGTTGTGCTGCCAGCATATTGTCGGGACGTACGGTATCCTGGTCATCAGGGTAATTGGCACGCGAAGCAAAAATCAGCGGCACTCCGACTTCTTTTGCCCGTGCACGCAATGCCATACCCTGTTCATCCGGCGCACCGGCCACAATCACCCCATCAACGCCCTGTGTCAGCAAGGTGTTCAGGCGCGTCAGCATATGCTCACCCTCTCGCCCGCCGTGAAGCAAAAAAACCATACGCCCTTCGCTTTCCAGCGCTTCACTTAACCCGGAGGTCGCTTCCGCATAGAAGGTTTGCGCAAGATCGCAGACAATCAGTCCAATAACCCCCGTTTGCCCCCCGCGCAGCGCTGAAGCTTGCCGGTTACGCACAAATCCCAATTCTTCAATTGCGTCATGCACGCGCTGCCCGGTCTGGGCAGAAATGCGACCTTTACCGCTGAGCACCAGAGAAACCGTCGTGACGGAAACACCAGCCGCCAGCGCCACATCATTAATTGTGATTTTTTTAACTATCGACATAGCGGGATCGTTATTGCCAGATAAAACGATTTATCAATATCGTTATTTATAAACTAAAGTCAGCTCTGAATATGTGATTTATTTCGCACTAAAATTAGGTAAAACGTTTTATCTTGTTGCCCATTACTACCTCAACATAAGAATCAGGAGCACGTATGCCCGGTAGAAAAAGGCAAAGAATATCGCTTTGGGAGTTTTTCCAGCAATTAGGAAAAACGTTTATGCTGCCTGTTGCCCTGCTCTCTTTCTGCGGGATCATGCTGGGGATTGGTAGCTCGCTGAGCAGCCAGAGCGTTATCACACTGTTGCCCGTACTGGGTAATCCTATTTTGCAGGCGATTTTTATCTGGATGGGAAAAGTTGGCTCTTTTGCGTTCAGCTTCCTGCCGGTAATGTTTTGTATCGCAATCCCGCTGGGGCTGGCCCGTGAAAACAAAGGCGTTGCCGCCTTCGCCGGGTTCGTGGGCTACGCGGTTATGAACCTGGCCGTCAATTTCTGGCTTACCGCCAAAGGAATCTTACCCACCACCGATGCGGCTATTCTGAAAGCCAACAATATCCAGAATGTACTGGGGATCCAGTCTATTGATACCGGGATCCTTGGCGCAGTTATTGCCGGGATTATTATCTGGAACCTGCATGAGCGTTTTAATACCATTCGCCTGCCCGATGCGCTGGCCTTCTTCGGTGGTACGCGCTTTGTGCCGATCATAACCAGCGTCGTTATGGGCCTGGTCGGGCTGCTCATCCCCCTGGTCTGGCCATACTTCGCCATGGGCATCACCGGTCTTGGCCAGATTATCAACGGTGCGGGTAATTTCGGCCCGATGATCTTTGGCACCGGCGAACGTCTGTTACTCCCCTTCGGCCTGCAACATATTCTGGTGGCGATTATTCGCTTTACGGAAGCAGGCGGGACGATGGATGTCTGCGGACATAGTGTGAGCGGTGCGTTAACCATTTTCCAGGCGCAGCTGAGTTGCCCGACGACCCAGGGTTTCTCCGAGAGTGCGACCCGCTTCCTGTCGCAGGGTAAAATGCCCGCATTCCTTGGTGGATTACCGGGTGCGGCACTGGCGATGTACCATTGTGCGAAACCGGAAAATCGCCACAAAATTAAAGGGTTGTTAATCTCCGGCATTATAGCCTGTATGGTCGGAGGCACCACTGAACCGCTTGAATTCCTGTTCCTGTTTGTCGCTCCGGCGCTGTACGCCATCCATGCAGTGCTTACCGGTCTGGGCTTTACCGTAATGGCCGTTCTGGGGGTGACCATCGGCAATACTGACGGCAACGTGATCGATTTTGTGGTGTTCGGTATTCTGCACGGGCTGGCGACCAAATGGTATCTGGTGCCAGTGGTAGCTGCCGTCTGGTTTGTTACTTACTACGCTATTTTCCGCTTCGCCATTCTGCGCTTCAACATTAAAACACCTGGACGTGAAACTGATATCGCAAACAATCCAGAAAAAGCAGTCAGCGGCGTAACGGGCAAGTCGGGCTATGACGTACCAGCGATCCTTGCCGCACTCGGCGGCAGTGAAAACATTATCACGCTCGATAACTGCATCACACGTCTGCGTCTGTCGGTAAAAGAGATGTCGCAGGTTGACACCAATGCACTGAAGGCCAATCGCGCGATTGGGATTGTTCAGTTGAATCAGCACAATTTGCAGGTCGTCATTGGCCCGCAGGTGCAGTCGGTAAAAGACGAAATGACCGAGTTGATGAACTCAGTACAGGCTTAATATTACCGCCCTCACTTCGCTGGGGGCGATTGCCAGAAGGAAGGCCAGATGTTTGATTTTTCACAGACGGTGGATCGCCACGGCACATGGTGTACCCAATGGGACTATGTTGCAGATCGGTTTGGTGACGCGGGGCTGCTCCCGTTCACCATTTCTGACATGGACTTCGCCACCGCCCCTTGCGTGCTCTCAGCCATCCAGCAGCGCCTGAGTCACGGCGTACTCGGCTACAGTCGCTGGCAAAATGAAGAGTTTAGTGGCGCAATACATCACTGGTTCCGGGAGCGTTTTAATACTGAAACCGACAGCAATACGCTGGTTTACGGTCCATCTGTTATCTATATGATTGCTGAAATGATCCGCCAGTGGTCACAGCCCGGTGATGGCGTGGTGGTACATACCCCGATGTATGATGCGTTTTATAAAACAATCGCTGAAAATCAGCGCCAGCTTGTTCCCGTTGCACTGGAACATCATGAAACAGGCTGGCAGTGCGATATGGTACGGCTGGAGTCTGCACTAGCACAGCCGCAGAACAAAATTTTACTCTTGTGCAGTCCCCATAATCCCACCGGTAAGGTCTGGACGCGCGATGAGCTCAACGAAATGTCCCTGCTCTGTGAACGCTATGGCGTAAAAGTGATCAGTGATGAAATACATATGGATATGGTGTGGAGTAAACATCAGCATATTCCGTGGAGCAATGTGGCCCGGGGCCCCTGGGCGCTGTTTACCTCCGCTTCCAAGAGTTTCAATATTCCGGCATTGACGGGAGCCTACGGGTTTATTGCCGATGATCCGTCGCGCTCAAGCTACCTTTCAGCTCTCAAAGGCAGAGACGGTCTATCCTCCCCTGCGGTACTCTCGCTGGTGGCACATATTGCCGCTTACCGTGATGGCGCGCCCTGGCTTGATGCTCTGCGCTGCTACCTCAGGGAAAACCTGCGCTTTGTCGCCGATGCGCTGAATAGCGCTTTCCCACAACTGGCCTGGCAGGTATCCGACGCCTCCTATCTGGCCTGGATTGATCTGACCCCACTGGACATTGATGATAACGCACTGCAACAAGAGCTTATCAACAACCAGAAGGTGGCCATCATGCCAGGGCTGACCTATGGCGCACCTTACCAGCAATTTGTCCGTCTGAATGCCGGTTGCCCGCGGCAAAAACTCGAGCAGGGCGTGGCGCGTTTGCTGGCCGGGATCCGTGCCATTTGCTGACCCTGATTGCGTGAGGAATGATGTTTTTTGCGCAACATGGCTTTTTAGCTTCGTTTCTTTTTATAATGGACGGCACTTTAACTAAAATAAGAGTGCGACCATGATTGATACTAACCTGCCTTTAACTGATATTCACCGCCACCTGGACGGCAACATTCGGGCACAAACCATCCTCGATCTTGGCCGTGAGTTTAATCTCAATCTGCCTGCACAAACGCTGGAAAGCCTTATCCCCCATGTACAAGTCACCCAAAACGAGCCGGACCTGGTAAGCTTCCTGGCAAAACTGGACTGGGGAGTGAAAGTGCTGGCTTCTCTTGATGCCTGCCGTCAGGTAGCCTTCGAGAATATGGAAGATGCAGCGCGAAACGGTCTGCATTATGTCGAACTGCGCTTTTCACCTGGCTATATGGCAATGACCCATCATCTCCCCGTTGCCGGTGTGGTGGAGGCGGTGATTGCCGGCGTGCGCGAAGGAAGTAAAGCCTTTGGCGTTGAAGCGCGACTGATTGGTATTTTAAGCCGTACCTTTGGCGAAGCCGCCTGTCTGCAGGAGCTTGAGGCCCTGCTCGCCCATCGTGATGGAATTACGGCGCTTGATCTTGCCGGTGATGAGCTGGGTTTCCCGGGCGCCCTTTTCCTGCCTCACTTCAATCGCGCCCGCGACGCGGGATGGCATATTACCGTACATGCGGGTGAAGCCGCTGGCCCTGAAAGTATCTGGCAGGCTATTCGCGAGCTGGGCGCCGAGCGTATTGGTCATGGGGTAAAAGCTATTGAGGATCCGGCGCTGGTGGCGTTTCTCGCTGAGCAGCGTATTGGTATCGAGTCCTGCTTAACCTCGAATATTCAAACCAGCACCGTCCCTTCGCTGGCGTGCCATCCGCTGAAAACCTTCTTGCAACAGGGCGTGCTGGCGTCGATTAACACCGATGACCCTGCGGTCCAGGGCGTGGAGATCGGCCATGAATATAACGTTGCAGCGCCTGCTGCGGGCTTAAGCCGCGAACAGATCCGCCAGGCGCAGATTAACGGTCTGGAAATGGCCTTCCTCAGCGCGGCAGAAAAACAGGCGCTGAAAGATAAAGTGCTTCGGGGCTAAACACTCGATGCAGAAGTTACGCCGCTCTGTAGAGCGGCAGTATCATCAGGTCAGACTGAGTGTCGCTCGATGCTTTGCGGACTCGATCCCAAGTTCGATCAATTCCATTATCTGAATCGCCTGGCTTGCCGGAACCGGATTTTCACCGAGGCCAGTCAAGGCATCACGGATACCGGCGTAATAGGCCGGATAATTTCCCGGAACGGTCAGCCAGGTCTCTTCCACCCGCTCTTCCCCTTCAACACGTGTCAGTACCCCATCACGCATATCGTAGCCCCAGTCTTCCTGCGGCAGACGAGCACCACTTTTAAGCCGCTCTTCCTGTGGGTCGAGGCCGAATTTAACAAAACTGCCCCGGGTGCCATGCACGATATAGCGTGCGGACTCCGCAGCCGCCAGTAAAGTACCGTGCAGAATAACCCGTCGCTGTGGATAAGTGAGCACCGCGTGGAAATAATCCGTTGCCTGGGCTCCTGGCCGTAACTGAGCCAGATCGACATTCAGGGCGACAGGTAAGCCGAAAAGATTCACCACCTGATCCAGCAGATGCGGACCAAGATCGTACCAGATACCACTCCCCGGCCCCGCCAGTTCACGCCAGCGGTTGCGGATTTCCGGGCGATAGCGGTCAAAATGCGACTCCAGGTATGTCACCTCACCCAGCGAGCCATCGGCAAGCAGCCCTTTCAGGGTCAGAAAGTCGCTGTCCCAGCGACGGTTATGGAAAACCGATAACACACGTCCGGCGCTTTTTGCCAGCGCGTCCAGCTCTCTTGCCTGCGACAGCGTGACGGTGAAGGGTTTATCCACCACCACATGTTTACCCGCCTCCAGCGCGGCTTTCGCCAGTGGGAAATGGGTATCGTTGGGCGTCGGGATGACAATCAGGTCAATTTTGGGGTCGTCAAACAGGTGCTTTGGTTGCGCAACAACCGGCACTGCAGGCCAGTCCGCTTTTACTTTGGCGGCATCGCTACTGGATATTGCAGCCAGCTCCATACCTGGCGTACCCGCAATCAGCGGTGCATGGAAGGTTTTACTGGCATAACCATAGCCTATTAATCCAACACGGATATTTTCACTCATACTCGCGGCCTCATTTCACTGGAACAGCTATTTCACACTATCTCTCACTCGCTCACAACAATGAGTTAGTCAGTAACAATAGCCGGAGAACCAGGAATATTCGCAGTAATTCATCTCAGTTAGCGGTATTTGCTGAAAAATACAGACAGTATCTTGTCGTTATCTTCTCTCATCGGTAACATCCGTTAACTGAGTTCAGGGAGTTTTAGCAGGGAGTAGTAAACAGATGGTCTCAATCTTCAATCGTATCATTGAATTAATGGGGTGGGTTGTGCTGGGCGTTTCGACCGTTCTTTTAGTCTTCGCCAGTCATATCGATAATTACCAACCGCCTGAGCAGAGTATCGTCACGCAGAAGAAATAAAGGGCAAAGAGAACGCGCACATCCTTAATTATGGCAATCAGTTGTGTATTGCCAGGTGTTGCGAAGAGCGCTAATCTTCATCACCAGACAGCGTTCTGGTGTCTGTTGTAACCTTTTAAAGAAAATTCTTAATTAATGCTGGCTGGGCATTCTGGGACAATTACACGTTGTCCGGCCAGTTTATTATTCAAACGAATTACCCGCGAATGTTTTATTGTCTTTCTATTATATGGATAACGCTTAACATGACCGTTCAGGACTATTTATTAAAATTTCGCAAAATCAGTTCCCTTGAAAGTCTGGAAAAACTGTTCGATCACCTCAACTACACTCTGACTGATAACACGGAAATCATTAACATGTACCGCGCTGCCGATCATCGCCGTGCCGAACTGGTCTCTGGCGGCCGTTTGTTCGATATTGGCTGTGTACCTAAATCAGTCTGGCATTACGTTCAATAGTGCCGGTAGCATTCGCTGCATAATGCTTTATACTCCCAGGCCGGTAAATTCCTGATGGTTGACGAGGATAAAGCATGACAACGATGCCTGACGAGAGAATTGGAGGCTGGCTACTGGCCCCTTTGGCGTGGTTGCTGGTTTCACTATTGGGCCAGTCACGGAGTTTATTTTATATTATCCGCGATCTGGTTCCGCAGGTTATTGCCGCCGTCGGTAATGTTCCCTTCGCCAGCATTGCTCTCTGGTTTCTCTCGTTCGCCTTTGCTCTTGGAGTCTGGTGCTACACGCTGTGGCTGGTAGCGGCCTTTTTTAAGCGCCGTCGCAGCGTCTTAAAACATATGATCGTCTGGCTACTTATCACCCTCCTGCTGGCGTTAAAGATGTTTGCCTTTTCCGCCGTTTCGGATGATGTGGCCGTCCGTGAGTTGCTGTATGCTCTTGTTGCCACCGCACTGACAGTGCCTTATTTCAAACGCTCACAGCGGGTCAAACAGACTTTTGTGAATCCGTAATAACCTTACAGTTATACAGTTGTCGCCTGCTGTCATTTGACGGATAATAGGCGGCTTTTTTATTTCAGGCCATCTCATGACAGACTATCTGCTGCTCTTTATCGGAACCGTTCTGGTCAATAATTTCGTTCTCGTGAAGTTTCTTGGCCTGTGTCCGTTTATGGGCGTATCCAAAAAACTCGAAGCCGCAATGGGCATGGGGCTTGCCACGACGTTCGTGATCACGCTGGCTTCAGTCTGCGCGTGGATCCTCGACACCTGGCTGCTTATCCCTCTGGATCTGGTCTACCTGCGGACCCTGGCTTTCATTCTGGTTATTGCCGTAGTGGTGCAGTTCACCGAAATGGTGGTGCGTAAAACCAGTCCTGCGCTCTATCGTCTGCTGGGTATTTTTCTGCCGTTAATTACCACCAACTGCGCTGTACTCGGTGTGCCGCTGCTCAACATCAACCTTGGGCATAATTTCCTGCAATCCGCGTTATATGGTTTTTCTGCCTCCGTCGGATTTTCACTGGTTATGGTGCTGTTTGCCGCCATTCGCGAACGCCTTGTCGTTGCCGATGTGCCCGCACCGTTTCGCGGTAATGCCATTGCGCTGATCACCGCAGGTTTAATGTCTCTGGCCTTTATGGGCTTTAGTGGGCTGGTGAAGTTGTAATGAATGCAATCTGGATAGCCATTGTCGCCCTGAGCATTCTCGGGCTGTTGTTCGGCGTCATTCTGGGTTATGCGTCGCGCCGCTTTGCGGTTGCGGACGATCCGGTTGTCGAAAAAATTGATAACCTGCTGCCTCAAAGTCAGTGCGGGCAATGCGGCTATCCTGGCTGCCGCCCTTACGCTGAGGCCGTTGGCCTGCAAGGCGAAAAAATTAACCGCTGCGCACCCGGCGGAGAAGCGGTGATGCTCAAAATCGCCGAAATGTTAAATGTGGATCCCCAGCCTGTCGACGGTGACGAGACAGCGCAGGAACCCGTACGTATGCTCGCCATCATTGATGAAGCCAACTGTATTGGCTGCACCAAATGTATTCAGGCCTGCCCGGTTGACGCCATTGTTGGCGCCACGCGGGCCATGCATACGGTAATGAGCGACCTTTGTACTGGCTGTAATCTGTGTGTCGATCCGTGTCCGACCCGCTGTATTGAGTTGCGTCCGGTGGCCACAACGACCGCCAGCTGGAAATGGGACCTGCACACAATTCCCGTGCGTATTATTCCCGTGGAACAACATGCTTAAGTTATTTTCCGCTTTTCGCAAAGACAAACTGTGGGATTTCCACGGTGGCATTCATCCGCCTGAGATGAAAATGCAGTCTGCCAGCACGCCGCTGCGCCATGTGCCGCTGGCGACACGTTTTGCTATTCCGCTAAAACAGCATATTGGCGCTGAAGGCGAGCTGTGCGTAAGCGTCGGCGATCGGGTTCTGCGCGGGCAGCCCTTAACCCGTGGACGCGGCCGTATGCTACCGGTGCATGCTCCTACCTCCGGTATAATTAGTGCGATAGCCCCCCACTCCACAGCCCACCCTTCCGCGTTACCGGAGCTGAGCGTCATCATTGATGCCGACGGCGAAGACAGATGGATTGAACGTGACGGCTGGAACGATTACCGCACTCGCGACCGCAGTGCGCTGATTGAGCGCATTCATCAGTTCGGCGTGGCTGGATTAGGCGGCGCCGGATTCCCGACCGGGGTGAAGCTTAAAGGTGGCGGCGACCTGATCGAAACGCTGATTATCAATGCTGCCGAATGCGAGCCTTACATCACTGCCGACGATCGCCTGATGCAGGATTGCGCCGCGCAAATTATTGAAGGTGTTCGTATCCTGATGCATATCCTGCAACCGCGTCAGGTACTGATTGGTATCGAGGATAATAAGCCACAGGCGATTTCAATGCTGCGCGCCGTGCTGGCGAATTCTCATGATATTCAACTGCGCGTCATCCCGACCAAGTATCCATCCGGCGGGGCCAAACAGCTGACCCAAATTCTGACCGGCAAACAGGTTCCGCACGGCGGCCGTTCATCTGATATCGGTATCCTGATGCAGAACGTCGGCACCGCTTATGCCATAAAGCGCGCCATTATCGATGGTGAGCCGTTAACTGAACGCGTGGTGACCCTGACCGGCGAAAGCATCAACCAACCGGGTAACGTCTGGGCGCGTCTGGGTACGCCAGTGCGTCATCTGCTGGATAACGCAGGATTCTGTCCTGGGGCTGAACAACTGGTGATTATGGGTGGACCGCTGATGGGCTTTACCCTGCCGTGGCTGGATGTGCCGGTGGTAAAAATCACCAACTGTCTGCTCGCCCCCTCCGCCAGTGAAATGGGTGAACAGCAGGAAGAACAAGGCTGTATTCGATGCAGCGCCTGTGCTGATGCCTGCCCTGCGGATCTGTTACCCCAGCAGCTTTACTGGTTCAGCAAAGGCCAGCAACACGATAAAGCCACAGCCCATAATCTTTCGGACTGTATTGAGTGCGGCGCCTGCGCCTGGGTCTGTCCGAGCAGTATTCCGCTGGTGCAATACTTCCGTCAGGAGAAGGCAGAAATCTATGCCATCGCTGAGGAAGAAAAGCGCAATGCGGAAGCCAAAGCCCGCTTTGAAGCCCGCCAAGCACGCCTGGAACGAGAAAAAACGGCCCGTGCCCAGCGCCATAAACAAGCCGCCGCGCAACCCGCAGCCCAGGATCAGCAGGCCATTGACGCCGCCCTGGCCCGGGTGCGAGAAAAACACACCTCTGCGGCTCAGACCCTGGTGGTGCAGGCTGGCAGCACGCCGGATAACAGCGATGTGATTGCCGCCCGTGAAGCGCGCAAAGCGCAGGCGCGCGCCCGCCAGGCAGAAAAAGCCTTGCAGGCTAATGAGGCAACCACGCCTGTTGCTGACGCTACTGAATCTGCCGATCCCCGTAAAGCGGCCGTTGAGGCTGCCATCGCCAGAGCGAAGGCCAGAAAATTGCAGCAGCAGACGGCGACGGAGACCGCACCACGCGCAGAAGAGCCTGCGCCAGTGGCAGAGCCGGTTGACCCACGCAAAGCCGCCGTTGAGGCCGCCATCGCCAGAGCGAAAGCCAGAAAATTACAGCAGCAGACGGCGGCGGAGACCGCACCACGCGCTGAAGAGCCTGCGCCGGTGGCAGAGCCGGTTGACCCACGCAAAGCCGCCGTTGAGGCCGCCATCGCCAGAGCGAAAGCCAGAAAATTACAGCAGCAGACCGCACCGACGGATGCCGCAAATGATGATCCCCGTAAAGCGGCAGTAGCGGCAGCCATCGCTCGGGTTCAGGCAAAAAAAGCCGCACAGCACGTTGTTAACGAGGATTAAATGGTTTTCAGAATCGCAAGCTCCCCTTATACCCATAACCAGCGCCAGACATCGCGCATTATGCTGCTGGTTGTCCTTGCGACCCTGCCTGGCATCGCGGCGCAACTGTGGTTTTTTGGCTGGGGGACGCTGATCCAAATCCTTCTCGCCATCGCCACTTCGCTTGCCGCAGAGGCACTGGTTCTGCGCCTGCGAAAGCAAAATGTGAAAGCAATCCTGGCGGATAACGCCGCCCTGCTCACCGGGCTGTTGCTGGCCATCAGTATTCCGCCCTTCGCCCCCTGGTGGATGGTAGTGCTGGGGACGGTGTTCGCCGTTATTATTGCCAAACAGCTTTACGGTGGTCTGGGCCATAACCCATTTAACCCGGCGATGATAGGCTACGTCGTTTTGCTGATCTCTTTCCCGGTGCAGATGACCAGCTGGCTGCCGCCTTATGAAATCGCAAAAACAGTACCCGGATTTATGGATGCGCTCGGCATTATTTTCAGCGGCCATACCGCGACAGGTCTTACGATGGATGGCCTGCGTATGGGCATTGACGGTATCAGTCAGGCAACCCCGCTTGATACCTTCAAGACCTCATTGCATGCCGGGCACAGCGTCAATGAGATCCTCCAGGCCCCCATCTATGGCGGCGTGCTGGCAGGCATGGGCTGGCAGTGGGTTAACTTAGGTTATTTGCTTGGTGGCGTGGTGCTGCTATGGAGCAAAACCATCCGCTGGCATATCCCACTCAGTTTCTTGCTGTCGCTTGCGATCTGCGCCACGCTTGGCTGGGTGTTGTCACCTGAAAGCCTGGCCTCGCCGCAGCTGCATTTGCTCTCCGGAGCCACCATGCTGGGCGCCTTCTTTATTTTGACCGATCCGGTCACCGCCTCGACGACCAACAAAGGTCGCCTGATCTTTGGCGCGCTGGCCGGGTTGCTGGTGTGGCTTATCCGCAGTTTCGGCGGCTACCCGGACGGCGTTGCTTTCGCCGTCCTGCTGGCGAATATTACCGTGCCATTAATTGATTACTTTACACGCCCGCGCGTGTACGGCCATCGCTAAGGAACCGCCATGCTGGATACTATGCGTAAATATGGCATGACCCTGACGCTGTTTGCTGCGGCGTCAACCGGTATGACTGCGGCCATTAACCAGTTGACCAAATCCACCATTGCCGAACAGGCAGTACTGCAACAAAAAGCGTTGTTTAGTCAGGTCCTGCCTGCCGACAGCTATAATAATGCATTGCAAAACAGCTGCTATCTGGTCGACGCGCCGGAGCTGGGTAAAGGCAAACACCGGGTGTATATTGCCCGCCGCGACGACACCCCGACAGGCGCCGTGATCGAAGCCACCGCGCCCGATGGCTATTCCGGGGTGATCCAGCTGCTGGTTGGCGCGGATTTCAACGGAACGGTGCTCGGTACCCGCGTGACGGAACATCACGAAACCCCGGGACTTGGGGATAAAATAGAGCTGCGCATTTCCGACTGGATAACTCATTTTACGGGCAAAAAGATCGCTGGCGCGAATGACACGCACTGGGCCGTGAAGAAAGACGGCGGTGATTTTGATCAGTTCACCGGGGCAACCATCACCCCGCGCGCGGTAGTCAACGCCGTAAAACGCGCAGGCCTTTATGCCCAAACGTTGCCGACGCAACTTGCCAGCTTACCGACCTGTGGGGAGTAACCATGAGCGAAATTAAAGAAATTATCGTCCAGGGATTGTGGAAAAATAACTCCGCGCTGGTGCAGTTGCTGGGAATGTGTCCGCTGCTGGCGGTCACCTCCACCGCCACCAACGCTTTAGGTCTGGGTCTTGCCACCACGCTGGTTTTAACCCTGACCAACTTCACCATCTCTCTGGTGCGCCGCTGGACGCCGTCGGAAATCCGCATTCCTATTTACGTGATGATCATCGCCTCAGTGGTGAGCATCGTGCAAATGCTGATCAACGCCTATGCCTACGGGCTGTATCAGTCGCTGGGTATCTTCATCCCGCTGATCGTAACCAACTGTATTGTGGTGGGTCGCGCCGAAGCCTTCGCCGCCAAAAAAGGGCCAGGTCTTTCAGCTCTGGACGGCTTTTCAATTGGTATGGGCGCCACCTGTACCATGTTTACCCTTGGTTCGATTCGCGAAATTCTCGGCAATGGCACCCTGTTTGACGGTGCTGACAGTCTGCTGGGTAACTGGGCGAAAGTACTGCGTATTGAAGTGTTCCACACCGATTCATCATTTCTGCTGGCCATGCTGCCTCCTGGCGCATTTATCGGCCTGGGTATGCTGCTGGCGATTAAATACCTGATTGATGAACGTTCGAAGAAGCGCCGTGCGGTGGTGCAAGCCAGCGAAACGACTCAGACGCTGCCCGGGAAGGCTTAATGAATAAAATGAAGCGGCGGGAAATTCTCACCCGCCTGCGGGATAACAACCCGCATCCGACAACGGAACTCAATTTTAACTCCCCCTTTGAGCTACTGATTGCCGTGCTGCTCTCAGCACAGGCCACTGATGTGAGTGTTAACAAGGCCACGGCGCTGCTCTACCCTGTCGCGAACACGCCGCAGGCCATGCTTGCGCTGGGCGTCGACGGGCTTAAAAGCTATATCAAAACCATTGGCCTGTTTAATACCAAAGCCGAAAACGTGATTAAGACCTGCCGTATTCTGCTGGAACAGCACGCGGGCGAGGTGCCTGAAGACAGAGCGGCGCTGGAGGCGCTGCCCGGCGTCGGGCGTAAAACCGCTAACGTGGTGCTTAACACGGCCTTTGGCTGGCCGACTATCGCCGTTGATACGCATATTTTTCGCGTCTGCAATCGTACCCATTTTGCGCCGGGTAAAAACGTCGAGCAGGTGGAAGATAAACTGCTCAGCGTCGTCCCGGCGGAATTTAAAGTTGATTGTCACCACTGGCTGATTTTGCACGGCCGTTATACCTGTGTGGCGCGCAAACCACGCTGCGGCTCATGCATCATTGAAGATCTGTGCGAATTCGAGAGCAAAACAGAACTCTGAATTTACGCTTTTCAGAACGGCCTGATGATTGCCAGCAGTATAATCAGGGTCACCAGCAGCAGCACAATGGCAGAGGCATGGCCGATAATCGCCGGGATCCGGGTCGTCGTGCCTGTTGCCAGTCTTCTCAAGGTTGCGGTCAACACCCCGTGGATGCCGGACAACCCCACAACCAGCAGGATTTTCAGCACCAGCCACAGGTGCGGCATCTTGCCATGAATAATCACCATCGCTATCCCCACCAGCCATAACAGCACCATCGCCGGCGACGTTATCTTACGACTCCACTGGCGGACGAATGAGAGCAGTTCCGTGGGTATGGCGGCCTGTTGATTGACCCGGTGCTGACACCAGCTGGCGACAACGGCCATCACCAAAATTCCGCCAATCCAGATGATGGCCGCAATGATATGCACAGCATTCAGCCATGGGTGTAAATTCATGGGGTAAACTCCGAGAAAAAGTGTGGTTAGAAGTCTGCCAGTGCCTTTCGGAGCTGTCATCGACTACTGCCTGTCGCACAACAAAATCCGCAAAAACATTGATCTACTACAGACTGTCGCCCGCGCCGGTTTGTACCCTTATCGACCGCAACACAAGCAAAGCAGTAGGGTTAAGCAGGCCATCTCTGCGACAGACTGTATTTCACGCTGATTATCCCGCATAAACCGTCATGCTATTACACTTAATGTTGCTTATTAGCATTTATCCTGGCGCATAGTTTTTTTATAGCAAAAAAATTCTACTCAGTTATAAATGCTAGCGCCTCGATCAAATTATGTTAATTTTTGGATCACGGCGACGATAACGATTGCGTAGCCCACCTGACACTCGCCAAAACACAACAGATACCACCATAAAATTAAATCATAATAGTCCGATAAACTACCTTGAAAGCAAAACAGCAGAAGATATCACTTGAAAGGAAAATCAGAGGGTGCTGTGTAGTCAAAAAAGCTGCCATAACTGAAGTTGCGAAATTTAACGCTGAATAATATTTGTCGACGCGGATTATAATATCGGAAAAGATAAATGTAACAGTTTATTGCAAAAGTATTGCCTCAAACTCCAGGATAAGGAACATTACCCGCCGTTTTCCTTCCCGCAATAATTATAAGCGCGATGAATACTGGGAATCGCGTGTCGAATCACCCCTGTTAAAATGGGATGTAAAAAAAGAGGTATTTGTGTCTACTGCAAACAATAAACCAACGGAAAGCGTGAGCCTGAACGCTTTCAAACAACCAAAAGCGTTTTATCTGATCTTCTCCATTGAGTTGTGGGAACGTTTCGGCTTTTACGGTCTGCAAGGGATCATGGCGGTCTACCTGGTTAAACAACTGGGCATGTCTGAGTCAGATTCTATTACCCTGTTCTCCTCTTTTAGTGCGCTGGTCTACGGCCTCGTCGCCATCGGCGGCTGGTTAGGCGACAAGGTGCTGGGTACCAAGCGCGTGATTATGCTGGGCGCAATCGTACTGGCGGTAGGTTACGCGCTGGTGGCATGGTCCGGTCATGATGCAGGTATCGTTTATATGGGTATGGCGGCAATTGCCGTGGGTAACGGCCTGTTCAAAGCCAACCCCTCATCCCTGCTCTCCACTTGCTATGCTAAGGATGATCCACGCCTGGACGGTGCATTCACAATGTACTATATGTCCGTTAACGTTGGTTCTTTCTTCTCTATGCTTGCCACCCCGTGGCTTGCCGCGCAGTTTGGCTGGAGCGTCGCCTTCGCCCTGAGCGTTGTCGGCCTGCTGATCACCATCGTCAACTTCGCCTTCTGTAAGCGCTGGGTCAAAAACTATGGTTCCAAACCGGACTTCGAACCGCTGCGCGTTGGCTACCTGCTGGCAACCATCGTCGGCGTCGTGGTGCTGGTGACTATCGCAACATGGCTGCTGCACAACCAGGGGATCGCCCGTATGGTGCTGGGTGTCGTGGCTCTGTGTATTGTCTGCATCTTCGCCAAAGAGACCTTCGCCCTTCAGGGTGCGGCACGTCGTAAAATGATTGTGGCCTTTATTCTGATGTTGCAGGCGATTATCTTCTTCGTGCTGTACAGCCAGATGCCGACTTCCCTGAACTTCTTCGCCATTCGCAACGTTGAACACACCCTGCTGGGTATTGCCTTCGAGCCGGAACAGTTCCAGGCGCTGAACCCGTTCTGGATCATCATTGGTAGCCCTATTCTGGCCGCTATCTATAACAAGATGGGCGACACGCTGCCGATGCCGCACAAATTCGCGATTGGTATGGTGCTGTGCTGTGCCGCATTCCTGGTGCTGCCGCTGGGGACCAAATTCGCCTCTGATGCCGGTATCGTTTCCGTGAGCTGGCTGGTGGCAAGCTATGGTTTGCAGAGTATTGGTGAGCTGATGATCTCAGGCCTGGGCCTGGCAATGGTGGCGCAGCTGGTTCCTCAGCGTCTGATGGGCTTTATCATGGGTAGCTGGTTCCTGACCACTGCGGGCGCTAACATTATCGCCGGTTACGTCGCCAACCAGATGGCGATCCCGGAAAACGTGACTGACCCACTGATGTCGCTGGAAATTTACGGTCGTGTCTTCCTGCAAATTGGGATCGTGACTGCCGTTATCTCGGTGCTGATGATCCTGGCAGCCCCGAAACTGAACCGCATGACGCAGTCTGACAGCAAAGACGAGAAAACCGCTGAGACGGCAACCGCTTAAGGTTTGCTGCTAAAGCTTACAAAGCCGTTAACTTTTTGTTAGCGGCTTTTTTTTATTCCCGCAGGGAATAATCTATAGCGGAATAAAACCATCCGGAGTAATGCATGATACTGTTTTATAAACCAGGCGCCTGCTCGCTGGCTTCCCATATTGTCCTGCGTGAAGCAGAGAAAGATGTAACGCTTATCAGCGTGGATTTGATGAAAAAGCGTCTGGAAAACGGTGATGACTTTTTTGCCATCAACCCTAAAGGGCAGATCCCTGCCCTGCAAATTGACGCCGACACCCTGTTAACCGAAGGCGTCGCCATTATGCAGTTCGTTGCAGACAGCGCGCCGGACAGTCATCTGCTGGCGCCTGTCGGGGACTTTACCCGTTACAAGACGCTGGAGTGGCTTAACTTCGTTGCCACCGAGCTGCACAAAGGCTTTACGCCCCTGTTCCGCCCGGATACGCCGGAAGAGTTCAAGCCTACGGCCCGCGCGCTTCTGGAGAAAAAACTCCAGTACGTTGAAGACGCGCTGGCACATCAGCAGTGGATTAATGGTCAGCACTTCTCCATTGCCGATGCTTACCTGTTTACCGTGTTGCGCTGGGCCGTTGCGGTAAAACTGACGCTGCCAGAGACGGGGCATATCGGTGGCTGGATGCAGCGTGTGGCCGCCCGTCCTGCGGTTGCCGCCGCGATGGCTGCGGAAGGTATTTAAGTCGCCAAAAAAAAGGGAGTGATTTCTCACTCCCTTCTGTTACATTCCCGCCCGCTTATTTCCAGCAAATCAGGCAGTAGTTCTTCTTACCACGACGCAGCAGCGTATAACGCCCAAACAGACGATCGCTCTCGGCGAAGAAATATTCCGGGTCGGCCTGTTTTTCACCGTTAATGGTCACTGCGTTTGATGCGATGGTTTTACGCGCCTGACCACGGGACGGTTGCAGCTCGGAATCCACCAGCGCCTGCATCAGGTCCGCACCTTTTTCCATTTCGATCATCGGCACGCCATCCTGCGCCAGCTGTTCGAAGTCCGCTTCACTCAACGCGCTTAAGGTGCCGTTGAACAGGCTTTCGGTAATGCGTTTGGCAGCCACCAGCCCTTCTTCACCATGCACCAGGCGGGTGACCAGTTCGGCCAGCACATACTGCGCACGTGGCGCTTTACCGCTGTTTTTATCTTCTTCTTCCAGGGCATTGATCTCCGCAATATCCATGAAGGTGAAGAATTTCAGGAAGCGATAAACGTCCGCATCGGCGGTGTTGATCCAGAACTGATAGAACTTGTACGGGCTGGTTTTCTTCGGATCCAGCCAGACTGCGCCGCCTTCAGTTTTACCGAACTTGGTGCCATCAGCTTTGGTGATCAGCGGGACCGTCAGACCAAAGACCTGGTTCTGGTGCAGACGACGGGTCAGGTCGATACCGGAGGTAATGTTACCCCACTGATCGGAACCGCCGATTTGCAGCGCAACGCCGTGCAGATTGTTCAGGCAAGCGAAGTCATAACCCTGCAGCAGGTTGTAGGAAAACTCGGTAAACGAGATCCCCTGATCGTCACGGTTCAGACGCTGCTTCACCGCTTCTTTGTTGATCATCTGGTTTACAGAGAAGTGCTTGCCGATATCACGCAGGAAGGTCAGCACATTCATGCCACCAAACCAGTCGTAGTTGTTGGCCGCAATCGCCGAATTGTCACCACAATCGAAGTCGAGGAAGGGAGCCACTTGTTTGCGGATCTTATCCACCCATTCCTGCACGGTGTCTTCGGTGTTCAGTTTACGCTCAGCGGCTTTAAAGCTCGGGTCACCAATCAGCCCCGTTGCGCCACCGACCAGTGCGACAGGTTTATGGCCTGCCTGCTGGAAGCGTTTCAGGCATAACAAAGGAACAAGATGCCCCAAATGCAAGCTGTCAGCGGTGGGATCGAAGCCGCAATAGAGCGCGATCGGGCCTTGCGCCAGTCGCTCTGCTAACGCTTCCTCGTCCGTCACCTGGGCTACCAGCCCGCGCTCTTGCAATTGTTTAATCAAGTTACTGCTTGCCATCAAATTCTCCATATAAAACGACTGCACCTTTGCCGGTACACGACTTTTCGCCAGTTACGAAAGCCTCATAGAATAAAGCGCCAACACACGCAGCGCCAGCGCTTAAAACAACAAATTTCAGGGATTAGGGTGCGAGACGATCAATTTTCCATGCGCCGTTTTCACGCTGATATAAAAAACGATCGTGAAGACGGTTAGCGCCGCCCTGCCAGAATTCCATCTGCTCAATGCTGACGCGGAATCCTCCCCAGAAACTGGGCAGCGGTACTTCGCCCTGCTGGAACTTCTGCTTGAGCTCAAGGAATTTACTTTCCAGGATACCACGCGCAGAAATACGGCTGGATTGCTGGGAAACCCAGGCGCCAATCTGACTGTCACGAGGGCGGCTGTGGAAGTATTTCACCACATCGAGCGTAGAGAGACGCTCTGCTTTCCCAATCACCATCACCTGGCGCTCCAGCATATGCCAGGGGAACAGCAGGCTGATAGCCGGATTTTTTTCGATATGGTGGGCTTTGCGGCTGCCAAGGTTGGTGTAAAACACCAGACCGCGTTCATCGTAGTGTTTGAGCAACACAATGCGCTGGAAAGGCTGTCCGTTTTCGTCCACCGTGGCAACAACCATCGCTGTCGGGTCGGCCAGTTTCGCTTCGCATGCCTGTCCCAGCCAGCGTTCAAAAAGGGGCAAAGGTTCAGCGGGCAGATCGTTACGACGAAGTCCGCCCTTGGTATATTCACGGCGCAGATGCGCGATTTGCTGCAATTGATCGTTATCAGACATGGCGTTAGCAAAATGAGTAATCAGGTAGGGCTATTGTGCGCCCCACCTGCAAAAATCTCAACGTTGCGGATTTTTCAGCTGACAGTTGTTCAGGACGATACGGTCACGCTTGTAGACCGTCGCGGTATCTCCTTTCGACCAGAAGACGTAAACCCCGTCGGTATAACGAGCGCCAGAAGCGGACAACCCCTGCGCCAGAGTCAGCAATTTGTCGTCGTAAACAAAACGCGCTTCCTGACGGGTGTTGTTAAGTTTGACGCTGAGGGGTTTCTCGTCACACTGGTACTCCAGCGTGTCGGTATGCATTCGCTCAACGAATTGATTGTAGTAACTGCACCCGGCAAGGAGTGCGGGCAGGCAGGCGATGAGTATTTTTTTCATGCGATATTCCCGAGACGGTCCTGGTCTTAGAGGGCGCGATAAAACACCCTCTCTCAACCCGGAGTCTAGCGGTAAGCGTGACGACTGAACGTCAGTTAACTCTGATTCTGTCGCGGGTTAGCGGGGAAAATGGCCCCAAGCACGCTCGGCTGCGATGCCCCGGTAACGGAAGGCAGGTTGCCCGGCAGGCCAGCCAGCGTGCGCCAGGCAAGCCAGGCGAATGCCAGAGCTTCCATATCGTCGCCGCTGATCCCCGCCTCATCAGTGGTCGTCACCTCTGTTCCGGGGAGCAACGCAGAGAGTCTCGCCATAACTAACGGATTGCGGCTTCCCCCGCCGCAGACCAGCAGACGGTCGCATCCCCCGCTAAGGAGAACCTGCTCCGAAATGGTCACCGCCGTGAGTTCCGCCAGCGTTGCCTCGACATCCTGGGGAGCCAGAGCGGGGAAATGCGCCAGATGACGCTCAAGCCAGCCGTAGTTGAAATACTCACGTCCGGTACTTTTGGGCGCCGCAGCGGCAAAATAGGGATCGCTGAGCATATTTTGCAATAACGGAAGTATCACTTTCCCGGAACTGGCCCATTGCGCGTCTTTATCATAGGGCTTACCGAGTTTGCGCCAAATCCAGGCATCCATCAGCATATTGCCGGGGCCGGTGTCATAACCGCGCACGGGCATTCCGGGGAAGAGTAAGGAGATATTGGCAATACCGCCAATGTTGAGCACCATCCGGCGCTCTGTCGGATGGGCCAGCAGTGCGTGATGAAACGCGGGCACCAGGGGCGCGCCCTGCCCGCCCAGAGCGATATCGCGACGGCGGAAATCCCCGACCACGGTGATGCCGGTGAGAGCGGCTATATGGTTGTTATCACCAATTTGCAGGGTGTGCGGTTCATCACCCATCGGTTCATGCCAGACGGTCTGACCGTGGCAACCAATAGCGACAATATCTTTGGCACTCAGGTGCTCCTGAGCCAGCAGCGCCTGCACGGCGGCGGCAAAGAGTTTGCCTAATTGACTGTCCAGACGCCCCAACTGTGAGAGCGTGAGCGGTTGCCCCTGGCAGACACTCAGAATGGCCTCTTTCAACGGGATCGGCATTGGCCACGTCAGGCTGGCTTGCTGCGCCACCATGCGTTCATCGATTGCGGCCAGGACCACATCCACGCCATCCAGACTCGTCCCCGACATCACGCCAATATAGCGACCCGATTTCATATGTCTTCCTTCGTTGCGAGACTGAAGATGTCACTCCATCATAAAGTGCTGAGTATTACTATCCATTACAAATACTTTTTAACAATCAAGTCAGACTAAGCCTCATCAGAAACGGCCTGCGCTGGCATATAATCAGCTCGTTTAAACGGGGTTAATCCCGGCTCTGATATTATTTTCGTAACGTTTTGGCAGAAGACATGCCAGTCATGGCGAAATGCCATATAATTTACCCATGACGGATGCTCATTAGAGTATGTTTTGGTGAACAGGAGATTCATAAATGATGTTACGTATACTGGCTGTTACGCTGGTTGGTTTTACTCTGGCTGGTTGTGTAAACGACAATACTCTCTCCGGAGATGTCTATTCCGCCTCTGAAGCCAGACAGGTGCAAAATGTCACTTACGGCACCGTTGTCAACGTCCGTCAGGTACAAATTCAGGGCGGCGATGAAAATAACGTAGTTGGTGCGCTGGGTGGCGCAGTACTGGGTGGCTTCCTGGGTAACACCATTGGCGGCGGAACCGGCCGTTCCCTGGCAACAGCAGCAGGCGCAGTGGCGGGCGGCGTAGCCGGTCAGGGCGTTCAGGGCGCGATGAACAAATCCCAGGGTGTTGAACTGGAAATCCGTAAAGACGATGGCAACAGCATTATGGTTGTGCAGAAGCAGGGAAATTCCCGTTTCTCAGCGGGTCAGCGCGTGGCTATAGCAAGCAACGGCAGCCAGGTTACCGTTTCCCCGCGTTAATTCGCCGGAATATATCCACTCCCGATTGCGGGTTTGATGCAAAAAAAAAGCCTTGTATTTACAAGGCTCAGACTGCTGACAAAGTCCTGGCCGTGAGGCCGGGACTTTGATCTAATTAAGTCAGTGCAATTAACGGACTGACTGCCATGCTTAAGCAACCTTCTCCCCATCAGTACCAGTTTGAAACCATCACCCTCGACGAGCTGGTTCCCGAAGACCATCTGGTTCGTCAAATCGACGCCGCTATCGACTTCGAATTTATCCGTGACGCCGTGGCCCATCTTTACTGTCCCGATAATGGCAGACCTGCCGTTGACCCCGTCCGCCTGATTAAAATGATGCTCCTCGGTTATCTCTTCGGCGTTCCGTCAGAGCGACGACTGGTGAAGGAAATCCTGGTTAACGTTGCATACCGCTGGTTCCTGCGTATGGGGCTGACGGAGAAAGTCCCCGACGCCTCCACGCTCAGCCAGAACCGTATCCGTCGCTTTAACGACAGCGATATCTTCCAGCAGATTTTTGACCGTATCGTGGAGCAGGCCCTGAGCCAGGGCATGGCGAATGGCCGCGTTCTTTATACTGACAGCACGCATCTGAAAGCAAATGCCAACCCGCGCAAAGCGGTGAATGAAGTGCGTCCGGAAGGCGTCAGCGACTACTTCGACCAGCTCAATGCCGCCGTGGAGGCCGACAGGAAGAAACACGAAAAAAAGCCGCTGCCCGCCGTAAAAAAGAAGCCCGGAAGCGCAGCCGGTGTTAAGAACGTGAAGGTGAGCACCACCG